>DATLKW010000435.1:0-3831 GCA_035538175.1 Gemmatimonadales bacterium
AGCGTGAACCCGCTCGTCACCATCCACCCGCTCGCCAAGCAGGTGGAACGCTACGTCCTGCTCACCACGCTCGTGCGCTACGACTCGGCGCTCGCGCCGCAGCCCTATCTCGCGCGCACCTGGAGGTGGTCGGCGGACCGCAAGAGCTTGGTGTTTCTGCTCGAGCACGACGTGCGCTGGCAGGACGGCACGCCCACGACCGCGCGCGACGTCGTGTGGACGCTGACTGCCGCGCGCGACCCCGCCACCGGGTACCCGCGGATGAATGATTTCGCCGACGTGGCGTTCGTCAACGATCCGAACGATTCGACGGTCGCCCTCCGGTTCGCCCACCCGCAGCGGGGCATCCCCGACGTGCTCACCGACTTGGCGATCCTCCCCGCCCACCTCCTCGACTCGATCCCGCACGCCGACCTGCGCCGGGCGGCCTGGAACGAGCACCCCGTGGGCAATGGCCCCTTTCGCTTCGTGGCACACGAGCCGCACCGCCGCTGGGTCTTCGCCCGGGACTCGAGCTTCCCGGCCGCCCTCGGCGGACCCCCGGCGCTCGCGCGCTTCATCGTCGTCGTCGTCGACGAGCCGACGACCAAGCTGGCGGCGCTCACCACGGGCGAGCTCGACTTCGCCGGGATCCAACCGGCGCACGTCGCCTTCGTGCGTAAGGATCCGGCGCTCACGGTGCTCGACTACCCGCTGATCTTCCCCTACGGGATCGTGTTCAATACCCGGCGCCCGCCGTTTGACGAGCGCAGCGTTCGCCTCGCCGTCGCCTTGGCTGTCGATCGCAAAGAAATCGTCGACGGTTACCTCTACGGCTTCGGCGCGGTCGCCGCGGGTCCCGTGCCTCCGACGGTTCCGGGCAGCGTCCCGCTCCGCCCCTGGCCCGTTGCACCCGACTCGGCGCGCCGTCTCCTCGGGGATCGCCGCATCGCATTCGAGCTCCTCACCGTGGGCAGCGGCGAAGCGGCCCTCGAGCAGATGCTCCAGGCCCGCCTCGCGAGCGTCGGCTTCGACGTGACCATCCGCCAACTCGAGCTTTCGGCGTTCCTCGATCGAGTGAACCCTCAGCGCCGAGAGTTCCAAGCCGCCGTCACCGGCACGCCCGGTGACGCGGGACTCGGGTACCTGAGCGGCCTCGGCGACCTCGCCGGCATACCCATGCCCGCCGACCCCCGTGACGCGCAGCGCATGTTCCGTGACTCGGTGCCCGTCGCCTTCCTGTATCACGCGCGCGGGCTCCAGGGGATGAGCCGCCGCGTGCTCGGCGTGCGGATGGACGTCCGCGGCGAGTTGCCGAGCGTCGCCGAATGGCGGACGGCGCCTTGAGGCGCCGGGACCTGCCGACGGCCTTCCACGCCGCCGCTCCCGCGCGGCTGGACCTCGCGGGCGGCTGGACTGACGTACCCCCCTTCTCCGCACGCGAGGGCGGCCTTGTCGTCTGCGCCGCGATCGACCTCCTCGCGCGCGTCGAGCTCCGCCTCGGCGGCGCGCTTATCCGCCTCGTCTCGGAGGACTTGAAGCAAGAGCTCGAATGCGCGGACTCGGGCGGCCTGATCCTCGATGGTCGGCTCGACCTCCTCAAGGCCGCGCTGCGCATGTTCCCGGTGCAGGGCGCGTGCACTCTCACGACGCGCTCCGACGCCCCCGCCGGATCGGGCCTCGGGAGCTCGGGGGCGATGGACGTCGCGCTCGTCGCCGCGCTCGCCCTGGCGCGCACCGATCGGCTCTCCGAGCGCGAGATCGCCGAACAGGGGTGGTACCTCGAAACCGTCGAGGCTAAAATCCCCGGTGGGAAACAAGATCAATTCGCCGCGGCGCTGGGCGGGTTCCAGCGGCTGTCGTTCCGCGATCCCGACGTCGGGACCGAGCCCCTTACCCTCGACCCCGCCTTCCGCACCACCCTCGAGCACCGCACCCTCTTGTGCTACACGGGCCGCTCGCGCATTTCCGGCGCCATGATCGCGCGTGTCATGGCGGCGTACGAGGGCGGCGAGCCGCTGGTTAGCGGCGCCCTGCGAGCGCTGAAGGATGTGGCCGCCCGCATGGCGGAGGCGCTGCGCGCCGCGGATCTCGCCCAGGTGGCCAGCCTCCTGTCGGAGAATTGGCGACACCAGCAGGCTCTTGACCCCGAGATGTGCACGCCGGAAATGGCCCGGCTCGAGCAGGCCGTGCTTGCGGCGGGAGCCCTTGGGGGCAAGGCCGCGGGGGCGGGGGCGGGAGGCTCGATGTTCTTCGTGACGAGCGATCCACCGGGGCCGGCGATCGCCGCCGCCCGAGCCGCCGGCGCCACAGTGCTCCCCCTGCGCTGGGCCGCAGATGGGGTGCGCGCGTGGTGACGCGCGAACGGCTCGCGGCGCGCCGCGCCGAGCTCGCCGCCGCGCCCGATCTCCAGGTGCTCGTCGCGCACCTGCGTGAGCGCGCCGCTCCCCTCATCACCCGCCTCCCCCCCATCCCCGAGGCGAAAGCCCTGCTCTCGGCGGACGGGGGCATCTGTCCCGACGACGGCGCTACGCTGTTGTTTGATCCGTGGAGCCCGCACGCCCACCGCTGCCCCCGGTGCGGCCAGGTCCGCGAGGGCGAGCGGCACGACCGCGCCTGGGCACGGGCGCAGCACCTGTGGCTGGCCGAACGGGCGGCGCACCTCGCCACGCTCGGCGCGCTCGTCGACGACCGAGACGCCGCGGCGCGTGCAGCTGAAATCCTGCGCAGCTACGCCGGCCGCTACTGGCAATACCCCAACCGGGATAACGTCCTCGGCCCGAGCCGACTGTTCTTCTCCACCTACCTCGAGTCTATCTGGATTACGAATTACCTCGCGGCGGCCACGCTGCTGCGGGAATCCGACCGGCTCGATGACGCCACGGCGAAGGGTGTCGGCCAGGTGGCCGAGGAGGCGGCGAACCTCATCGGTGAGTTCGATGAGGGCTTCTCCAACCGCCAGACCTGGAACAACGCGGCGCTCACCGCCATCGCCGCGTGGTTCGAGGACGAGGAGCTCGCGCGCCGGGCGGTCGAAGGGCCGACCGGCCTCCTCGAACACCTGCTCCGCGGCTTCGGGCGCGACGGGCTGTGGTACGAGGGCGAGAACTACCACCTCTTCGCCCTGCGGGCCCTGCTCGCGGGAACCGAGTGGGCCGAAGCGGCGGGCGTCGACATCTACGCGGACCCCGACCTCGCGTCGCGCGTCGCCCGCGCCCTGTTGGCCCCGGCACTGAGCGCCCTCCCGGACTTCACCTTTCCCGCCCGCAAGGATTCCCCCTTCGGCGTCTCGCTTGCCCAACCGATTCACCTCGAGCTGTGGGAGATCGGCGGCGCGGCCCTCGCCCCCAATGCCGCGGATCCCGCCCGTGCCCAGCTCTTTAGCTGGCTGCACGCCCTCTACCAAGCGCCGGCGCCCCTGCTCGCGACCTACGACGCCTACCTCCACGATGCGCCCATCCGCCCGGGCACCCGGCGGCCCCCCTCCCGCACCACGCTCTCGTGGTGGTCCCTCCTATTCATGGCCCCCGCGCTCGCCCCCGATCCGGCGCCATGGACGCCCGGGAGCACCCTCCTCGAATCGCAGGGCCTCGCCGTGCTCCGAATCGGCGACCGCTACGTGAGCCTCGAGTGCGGCCCGCTCGGCGGGGGGCACGGTCATCCTGACCGGCTCCATCTGACCCTGCACGCCGGCGGGGTGCACTGGCTCGCCGACCCCGGGACCGGGAGCTATGTGTCGCGAGATCTCGCGTGGTTTCGATCGACCCTCGCCCACAACGCGCCCCGCCTTGACGGGACGTCGCAGCCGCCTGGCAACGCCGTGTGCGAAGCCTGCGACACTGCGAGTGAATG
>DATLKW010000436.1:0-21114 GCA_035538175.1 Gemmatimonadales bacterium
AGGACGTATGGCTGCGAGAGAGAAGACCCCGGGTCTCCCCCCCCAGCTCGCCTTCGCGCCCCTCGGTCAGGCGGTGCTCGAGACGTTCGGCGAGGGGATCGTGGTGTTCGACCCGTACGGGCGGCTGCTGTACGCCAACCAGCGCGCCCGGCGCGTGATCGAGGGGTTCGCCGAGAGCGCGGGGCAGCGGACCGATCACCTGCGCGACCGGTTGATCGCCTTTGGCGGGCGCGCACGCCCGCTGAAACAGGGCACGGCCGAGCTCGGCGAGGTAGTGTTCCTGCCCGAGAGCGACGCCGGGCCCACGTTGGCGCTGCGCGAGCGCCAAGCGATCCTCGACACGCTCGAGGCGACGCATGGGAAGCTCGCCGAGACCGCGCGTCGGCTTGGCATCAGTCGCACCACGCTGTGGCGCCGGTTGCGCGCCTACGGCCTCGGTCTGAACGGGGATCCCGACCAGGGCGCGCGCGTCTGACGCGCGGCCCCACATCCTAGCGGCGGCGTTTCGCGTCTCCTAGCTTCCCGCTCGGCTCCCTCCGATCGGGCAGCGATGGCGGCCACGCCGTACGTGATCGAAGACTACGTTCGCTGGTCCGACGTCGACTTCGCTGGGATCATCTTCTACGGCTCCTACGTGCGGTTCTTCGAGATCGCCGAGACGGAGCTCTTCCGGGCGTGCGGCCTCGCCTACGCTCGCGTGTTCGACCGCTACGACATCTTCCTGCCCCGCAAGGTCGTCCATAGCGAGTTCTACTGGCCGGCGCGGCTCGACGACCGGTTACGGGTCGCGGCGTACGTCGGCCGGGTGGGCACGAAGTCCATGACGCTCAACTTCGACGTGTTGCGCGACGGCACCCCGGCGCTCGGCGCCGCGGGGTGGATGGTGCTCGTGTGCGTGGACCGCAAAGGACTCAGGCCCAAGCCCCTTCCCGCCGACCTCGTCGCCGCGCTCGCCCCCCACACCCTCACGCCGGCGGCCGCCCGCGCGCAGCTCGGCGTCCCGTCCCCCCCGCCGCGGCCCGACATGGCCCACTCCCGCTGACGCGCCCCACCCTGCTCGCGCCGCTCGCGCTCGTTGCGCTTCCGGCCTTGGGCGCCTCGCATTGCGACGTGCTCGGCCGCGAACCGCGCGCGCGGGTTCTCGTCCTCCGCGCGCCCCACGACACCACCCGCTTCGACGCCCCGCTCCGCGCTTACCGCTGTAGTCGGGGTGGGGTGCTCATCTTCGGCGTCAACGGCGGCAACGGCGTCGTCGTGTGGCTCCGCTCCCCCGATTCGATCGCCCCCGGCCCGTGGCCGCTCCTGCAACGCGGGGACACCGTGTCGGCCCGCGGCGCGGTGGTGGCGGTGCGCTTCATGGCGGGCGAGGTGGCCCACGGGGCGGCGCTCGACAGCGGCGTCGTGCGCGTCAGCCGAGTGGGTGGAACCGGGGGCGCCGTGGCTGTGCTCGCGCACGGCGGGGGGCTCGAGGCGGTGCTCGCTCAGCGGCTCGCGTTCGAGGCGACGTTCGATGCGGTGGCCGTCGGCGCGGACACCACATCCTGCCAGTCCCGCCTCTGAGCGCTGGCGTGCCGAGCGCGTCGGCCGCGGGGGGCGGTTAGATTGCCGGTCGTGGAGCAGACCTACTTTCGGCGCGGGTTCGGGCTCAAGGGCGACATCGAAGGCGTCCTCGCCCTGGACTACCACAGTCGCGTCGTCGACCGGATCCGCGCCCAGGGCTACGTCCTCGCGGTCGGCGAGCTCACCTTCAAGCTCGCGCGCGAGTTTGGGTTCTGCTACGGCGTCGACCGCGCGGTCGAGTACGCCTACGAGACCCGCACCAAGTTCCCCGATCGTCGTCTGCTCCTCGTGGGCGAGATCATTCACAACCCCCACGTCAACGCCAAGCTCGAGGCCATGGGGATCGAGTCGCTCCGGCGCCCGGACGGCGGGGAGTTCGACTTCTCACACGTCACGGCCGCGGACGTCGTCCTCATGCCGGCCTTCGGCGTCGCCGTGAGGGACTTCGAGCGGCTGCGCGCCATCGGCTGCGTGCTCGTGGACACCACCTGCGGCTCGGTCTTGAACGTGTGGAAGCGCGTCGAGTCCTATGCCCGGGACGGCTTCACGGCCATCATCCACGGCAAGTACTACCACGAGGAGACGAAGGCGACGTCGAGCCAGGTGACCAAGTATCCGGCGGGGCGCTACCTCGTAGTGCGCGATATGAGCGAGGCGCGCCTGGTGTGCGAGTATGTCGAGGGCCGGGGGAGCCACGAGCCGTTTCTCGCGCGTTTCGCGGGGAAGTTGTCGCCGGGCTTCGACCCCGACCGCGATCTCGCGAAGATCGGTGTCGCGAATCAGACCACCATGCTCTCGGGCGAATCGCTCGCGATCGCCGCGGAGTTGCGAGCGGCCGCGGCGCGGCGCTACGGCGAGGCGGCCCTCCCCGAGCACTTCCGTACCTTCGACACCATCTGCTCCGCCACGCAGGACCGGCAGGACGCCGTGCTGAAGCTGATCGCCGAGCCGCTCGACGTGATGATCGTGATCGGCGGGTACAACTCGAGTAACACGACGCATCTCGCGGCCATCTGCGCCGAGCGGGTGCGCACCTACCACATCGAGGACGCCACCTGCATCGAGCCTGATCCCGCCGCGATCCGGTTCCGCCCCGTGGGGGCAGCGGCCGAGCGGCGGGAGCCGGGGTGGCTCCGCGCGGGCCCGCTCGCGATCGGCGTGACGGCCGGGGCGTCGACGCCGAACAACAAAATCGGGGAGACGATCGAGCGCATCGCCGCGACGCGGGGCCTGGCCCTCGAGGCCGTGACGCCCTAGGCTCCCCCTTCGGGAAATCTTCGCCATATTTCGGTATGCCGCTGTCGGGCTTTCATCCGGTCATTGAGGGGTGGTTCCGGTCGCGGTTCCGCGAGCCCACGGAGCCGCAACGGCGCGCCTGGCCCCTGATCCGGGAAGGCCGCGACGCCCTGATCGCGGCCCCGACGGGGTCGGGCAAGACCTTCGCCGCCTTCCTCGCGGCGATCGACTCGCTCGTGACCCAGGGGCTCGACGGGACCCTCGGCGACGAGACCCAGATCGTCTACGTCTCGCCCTTGAAGGCCCTCTCGAACGACGTCCAGAAGAACCTGGCCGAGCCCCTGGCGGAGATCCGGCGCGCGCTCGAGGGGATGTGTCTGCCCGACGTCGAGATCCGCACGCTCGTCCGGACCGGCGACACGCCGGCGGCCGAGCGCCAGGCGATGCTGCGGCGGCCGCCGCACATCCTCGTCACGACGCCCGAGTCGCTCTACTTGATCCTCACCTCCGAACGCGCCCGCGACATGCTGCGCGGCGTGCGGGCGGTGATCGTCGACGAGATCCACGCGGTGGCGCGCGACAAGCGCGGCAGCCATCTCGCGCTCACGCTCGAGCGCCTGGAACACTTGGCGGGGCGGCGCCTCCAGCGCATCGGCCTCTCGGCGACCCAGCGGCCCATCGAGGACGTGGGCCGATTTCTGGTCGGCGCCACACGCCCGCAGCCAGCGATCGTCGATGCCGGACACGCCCGCACCCTCGATTTGGCGATCGAGATCCCCTCCTCACCGCTCGAGGCCGTAATGGCGGCCGAGGTGTGGGACGAGGTGTACGAGCGCCTGGTGCAGCTCATCGGGGAGCACCGCACGACGCTCGTGTTCGTGAACACGCGGCGCCTCGCCGAGCGGCTGACGCTCCACCTGGGCGAGCGCCTGGGCGCCGATCAGGTGACGTCGCACCACGGCAGCCTCTCCAAGGAGAAGCGCCTCGACGCGGAGACGCGCCTCAAAGAGGGCCGCCTCAAGGCCCTCGTCGCGACCGCGTCACTCGAGCTCGGGATCGACATCGGGGCGGTGGACCTGGTGTGTCAGATCGGCTCCACGCGCTCGATCGCCACCCTGCTGCAGCGCGTGGGCCGCTCGGGGCATCACCTGGCGGCGGTGCCGAAGGGCCGGTTGTTCCCGCTGTCGCGCGACGAGCTGGTCGAGTGCGCGGCCCTCGTGCGCGCCGCGCGCGAGCACGAGCTCGACCGGCTGATGATCCCCGAGCATCCGCTCGACATCCTCGCGCAGCAGATCGTGGCGACGACGGCGGGCGAGGACTGGGACGAAGCCGCCCTCTACGAGCTCGTGCGGGGCGCTTACCCCTATCGCGCCCTTGCTCGCGCGGACTTCGACGCGGTGGTCGCGATGCTCGCCGACGGCTTCACCACGAGGCGCGGGCGGCGTGGGGCGTACCTGCACTACGACGGCGTGAACCGACGGCTGCGCGCCCGGCGCGGCGCCCGGCTTGCCGCCCTCACGTCGGGCGGGGCCATCCCCGACGTGGGCGACTACCGCGTGATTCTCGAGCCCACCGAAACCTTCGTGGGCACGTTGAACGAGGACTTCGCCATCGAAAGCACGCCGGGCGACATCTTCCAGCTCGGCAATACGTCCTATCGGATCGAGCGGATCGAGTCGGGTCAGGTGCGCGTCGTCGACGCGCAAGGCCAACCCCCCTCAATTCCCTTCTGGCTCGGCGAGGCCCCGGGGCGGACGGCGGAGCTCTCCGTCCAGGTCTCCCGGCTCCGCCAGGACATCGCCGAGCGGCTGGGGGCCCCCGAGGCGGCGATCCGGTGGCTCGCGGGCGAAATCCCCGGGCTCCCCGAGGCCGCGGCGCGCCTGATGGTCGAGTACTTCGACGCCTCGAAGAAGATCCTCGGCGTGATCCCCACCCAGCGCACGCTCGTGCTCGAGCGCTTCTTCGACGAAGCGGGCGGCATGCAGCTCGTGCTCCACGCTCCCTTCGGGAGCCGTGTGAACCGGGCCTGGGGACTCGCGCTCCGCAAGCGCTTCTGTCGTTCCTTCAACTTCGAGCTGCAGGCCGCGGCCACGGAGGACGCCATCGTCCTGTCGCTCGGGCCCCAGCACAGCTTCCCCTTGGAGGACGTGTTTCACTACCTGAGCCCAGAGACGGCCGAGCATCTGCTCGTGCAGGCCATGCTCGACGCGCCGATGTTCGGGACCCGCTGGCGCTGGAATGCTACCCGCGCCCTGGCGGTGCTGCGCGCTCGGGGGGGGAAGAAGGTGCCGGCGCCGCTCCAGCGCATGGACGCCGAGGACCTGGTCGCCGCCGTCTTCCCCGATCAGCTCGCCTGTCCCGAGAACTTGGTGGGCGACCGCGAGATCCCCGATCACCCGCTCGTGCGGCAGACGATCGAGGACTGCCTGCTCGAAGCGATGGATTTCCCAGGCCTGAAGGGGGTGCTCGAAGCCGTGGCCGCGGGCCGCTGCGAGCTCGTGGCCCGCGACACCACTGAGCCGTCGCCCCTGTCGCACGAGGTCATCAACGCCAAGCCCTACGCGTTCTTGGACGATGCGCCGCTCGAAGAGCGACGCACGCAGGCGGTGATCACCCGGCGCGGGCTCGACGTGAAGACGGCGGAGGAGCTCGGCCGGCTCGACGAGGCCGCGATCGACCGGGTGAAGGACGAGGCGTGGCCCGAAGTCAGTTCGGCGGACGAGCTGCATGATGCGTTGCTCGTCATGGGGGCACTGCCCCGCGCGGAAGCCCGCGGGAAGGCGGAGGGGGAGGTCGGGGGAGGCGCGTGGCAGGGGTACTTCGACGAGCTGGTCCGCACCGCTCGGGCGGGCGTGCTCCCCGTGGCCGAGGGGCTTTGGGTCGCGGCCGAGCGGCTGCCGCTCGTGGAAGCGGTATTTCCGGGCGCTCAGGTAGAGCCGGCGCTCCGGGCCCCGGAGCGCGAGCGGGCGAAGCCCTGGACGCGAGAGGACGCGTTACGGGAACTCGTGCGGGGGCGGCTCGAAGCCGTAGGCCCGACGACGAGCGCGGCCCTCGCGGGCGCGCTCGGCGTGCCGGCAGCGGACGTCGAGTTCGCGCTCGGCGCGCTCGAGCACGAGGGGTTCGTACTGCGGGGACGGTTTACACCCGGTCGCTCGGAGCTCGAGTGGTGCGAGCGGCGCCTCCTGGCCCGCATTCATCGCTACACGCTCGACCGTTTGCGCAAAGAGATCGAGCCTGTCAGCCCCGCCGATTTCATGCGCTTCCTCCTGCGCTGGCAGCGGGTCACACCCGAGACCCGGGCCGAGGGACCAGAGGGACTCGCTGCAGTGCTCGAGCTGCTCGACGGGTTCGAGGTGCCGGCGGCGGCGTGGGAGACGGACGTGCTCCCCGCGCGCCTGGCCGAGTACGATCCGCTCTGGCTCGACGGGCTGTGCTTGTCGGGGCAGATCGCCTGGGGACGACTGGCCCCCGCGAGCCCGGCGAACGGACACAAGTCGGGTCCGATTCGCACCACTCCCATCGCTCTCTTCCGGCGCGAGCGGGGCGCCGCCTGGCGGTCCGCTACGCTCGAGCGCGACCCCGCGGCGCTCCCGCTCTCGCACTCGGCCCGCGACCTCCTGCGGGCGCTCGATGAGCGGGGGGCGTCCTTCTTCGGCGACTTGGTGAACGCGACGGGGCTCCTGCGCACCGAAGTCGAAAAGGGCCTCGGCGAGCTCGTCGCCTGGGGATCGGTGACGGCGGACAGCTTCGCGGGGTTGCGGGCGCTGCTGGTGCCCTCCGATCGGCGCCGTCCGATCGGACCCGGCGGGTTCCGGCGCCGGGGCCGGATCGCGCCGTTCGGGGTCGAGACCGCCGGGCGATGGTCGCGCGTGCGGAGCGGCGCTGGTGGGGTGGGTGGGGTGGGTGGGGTGCCGCTCCCCCCGGAACAGGTCGCCGAGACCATCGCCCGTCAGCTGCTGCGCCGCTATGGCGTCGTGTTCCGCCGGCTCCTCGCTCGTGAGACCCTCGTCGTGCCGTGGCGCGACATCCTCCGCGTCTATCGGCGGCTCGAGGCGCAGGGCGAGCTCCGTGGCGGGCGCTTCGTGGGCGGGTTTTCGGGCGAGCAGTACGCCCTGCCCGAAGCGGTCGGGCTCTTGCGCACCGTGCGACGCGCCGAGCCCCGCGGCGAGCTCGTCGTGGTGAGCGGGGCCGATCCCCTCAACCTGCTCGGGATCATCCCCCCGGGCGACATCGTGGCGGGGCTCGCGACGAATCGCATCCTGTTCAGAGATGGGATCCCCGTGGCGGTCCGAGCGGGGGAGGGACGAGAGGCGAAGTACTTGATCGACGCCGCTCCGGATGAGCGCGAGGGGCTCAAAGCGGCGCTCGTGCGCGGGCGCGTCGCGCCGCTCGTGCGCACCTATCTCGGCCGCCGGGGCGCGACCCCCGAGGGCACGCGCGGCTAGTAGTTCACGAACCCGATCGGCTGGCGGATGCGTACTCGCGCCGGCCGGCCCTTGCTTCGCGCCGGGCGGTACAGGGACCCGTTCACCACTCGCAGCGCCTCGGCATCGAACGCGTGGTTCGGGGTCTCGGCGATCGTCGCCGAGCCCGGCTCCACGCGGCCCGACGCATCCACCATCACCTCCACGACCACCGTCCCCCCGATCCTGAGCGCCTGCATCTCGGGAGGGTAGCGAATCGTCGGGTGGGAGACGAGGACCGGTGCCTCGTCCACGGCCCCGATGACGGTCGGTGCGGGGAACGGGGCACCGTGCGACGGCGCACGGGCGCGGCGCACGGAGTCCGCCAGGCGGCGCAGGAACGGGGCGAGGTCGACCCCGCGCGCGCTGAGGGCCGCGTAGCGCGCTTCGGCATCGCCCAGGTCCGCGCGGGCGACGCTGTCCCGCCCCGCGCGCGAGGCGGCGATGCCGCGCACCAAGAGCGCGTACACCTGCTCCCCCTCCGTTGGATGCGTGAGCGCCGAATCGAGGGCCAGGTCGAGCAGGGCGGTAGCGGTGTCGGGGCGACCTGCGCCCAGCGCATTGCGGGCTTGGCCCACGAGCTCGGTCGCGCTCAAACGCGGCGGATGTACCTCGACCCCCATCCGGATCATCACCCGTACGGCGCTTCCCTTCACTCGGCCGGGTGAGAACCGGGCCGCGAGCATCATCTCCTTCACAGGATTGATCAGGGCCGAGTCGGGTGCGGAAAACACCTCCACGGTCCTGGGCTCCGCGCGCCCCAATGTGTCGACGATGGCTCCGACCTCGACGGTGCCTCGCACGTGCCGCCGCAAGAGCGAAACGGGGTACGCCACCGGCGGCGCGGACAGGCGCCGCGGCTGCTCATCGACGTTCTCCCAGAGGTACAGGAATCCCCTACGCACGGCCGCCCGCTTCTCGTCGAGAAAGAGCTGGGCAAGCTCGGGCGAGAGCCGCTCGAGGCCCTTGACGTCGAGGGCGGTGTCGAGGGCGAACGCCTGCCGGAAGGCCGCGCGGGCACCGGCGTCGTCCCCGAGCATGTATCGCGAGACCGCGGTCCAGACGTGCGCGCTCTGGCGCTCGGCCGGGGTCGCGTGGACGGCGGTATCGAGGGCGGCGCCGAGCAGCGCGGCGGCGCTGTCCGGGTGATGGGCGGACAGCTGAGCTCGAGCCGAGTCGATGAGCTCGGCGGCGCGCGATTGGCCAGTGAGCCCGAGCGGGACGACACCGAGGGCAACGAGCGACGCCAACGCAACCGGCCGCGGCATGCGGCCAATCGTCGCCCGGGCCGCTGGCAGCGTCAAGCGCGCTTTAGGGGCGTGCGAGGTCGACGCCCACCACCGGCAGGTCCCAGTGCCCCGCGAGAATTTCGAAGCGACGCTGCTCCTCGCGCCGGAACGTCTCCTGGTCCGGGAACAGGCGTTTGAGCTCGGCTTCGGGGAAGGGCTCGTGCAAGACGGCGGCATTCTTCCACACGATCGTGACCCGATAGTCCCACCGGCCGTCTTCCGTGCCGTGGAAGCGCGGGGCGTCCGCCGTGACGCGTTGCGCGTTCCCGAGCTCGATCTGCCGCTTCAAGACCGGATAATGGTTCTTCTTGAAGAGCCGGATGAACTCGTCGGCGAAGCCCCAGCGCACTTTGTAGTAGTACTCGACGACGAACGGCTCCGTCGATCCGGGTGGCGGCGCCTGCGCGGCGCCGGCTCCTGGCGCCGCGATGAGCGCGGCGAGCATTGCCCAGCGCGTCTTCATGCTTCGTCCTCCTTGAAGGAGCCCCCTCGGGGCGGGGCGGCGAGATGACGGGGCGAGGCTCACACGGCGCGCGGCAGGAGAGCGACGCTCCCTCGGGGGGGCCGGGTTTCCCCCCGCCTCAACTCACGGGCTGCTTCAACTTGTCGAGGTAGAGCTTGCGGACTTTCGCGACCTTGGGGGCGATCACCGCCCGGCAGTAGCCCTGATTGGGGTTGCGGCGATAGTAGTCGCGGTGACACTCCTCGGCCGGATAAAACGCGGTGAACGGCTGGAGCTCGGTGACGATCGGGTCGCTCCACACCCCGTCGGCCTGGAGCTCGGCGATCACGCGCTCGGCCGTAGTCCGTTGCTCGGGGTTGTGATAGAAGATCGCCGAGCGATACTGCGTGCCGACGTCCGCCCCCTGACGGTTAAGCGTCGTGGGGTCATGGATCGTGAAGAAGACGTGGAGGAGATCGTCGAACGAGACGACGGTCGGGTCGAACGTGAGCTGCACGACCTCCGCGTGGCCCGTGGTGCCGGTACAGACGTCCTCATAGGACGGGTTCGGGACGCGGCCGCCCGCGTAGCCGGACTGGACGGCGAGCACGCCCTTGAGTTGCTGGAACGCCGCCTCGAGGCACCAGAAGCACCCGCCGGCGAGGGTGGCAACTTCGGAGTTGGCCATGGGCGAAACTTAACCCCAATCCTTGGACTCGGGCGCGACGCGACGTAAGGACTTGAGGAACGCCATTTCTGGTCGCCCTGGTCGGCTGGTGGCGGCGACAGAGTCTGGCGGCTCGGGGTCGAGCGGATCGGGGAGATCAGGGGGGGCAGGGGGGTCGACGAGACCGGCGCCGCGATGGAGGCCCTTCGCCTCCTCCGCCAGTACGTTCACCGTTCCGTCGTCCTTCGCGAGTTTCCCGCGCACCCACAGGAGCGGCTCCCCGCGGATCGCCGTGCGATAGCGCTCGTAGACATCGGGTCGCACGATCACGTTCACCATCCCCGCCTCGTCCTCGAGCAACACGAAGACGACCCCTTTCGCGGTCTCGGGGCGCTGGCGCGCGACCACGAGCCCCGCCACCTCGACGCTCGCCCCGTGCGCGCATCCCGAGAGCGCGTCGCTCGACACGACGCCCGAGGGGAGGACGCCGCGCAACAAGGCGAGTGGATGGCCGGAGGGAGCGAACCCGAGCACGGCGTACTCGGCGAGCATCCGCTCGTCGGGGGCGAGGCCGCCGAAGCGCAGCCGCTCGAAGGGATGGTCGAGCGCGAGCTCGAACTGGTGGCGGCCGCGTGTGCCGTCAGTGGGCGCGGCGTCGGGCGGTAACCACAGCCCCACCTGCCATAGGAGCTCGCGTCGCGTCAGCCCGAAGCCGTCGCACCCCCCGACCCACACCAGGTGTTCGATCGCGTTGCGCTTGAGGGTGGGGGGCGCGCGGCGCACGAAATCGCCGATGCTCCGGTACGGCCCATCTCCACCCCCACCCCCACTCCCATCCCCAGCGCGCTCGCGTTCGACGACGACCGCCGTCGCCGTGTCCTCGCTCCAGTCGCGCACGAACCCGAGGCCCACGCGCACGGCGGTGGGCCGCTCTACGGTGCACCACACGTCGCTCGCGTTCAGGTCCGGGAGGCGGATCTCGACCCCGTTGCGCTTGGCATCGCGCCCCAGGGCGTCGAGCGAGTAGAACCCCATCGGCTGATTGTTGAAGAGCGCGCAGTAGTACTCGGTCGGGTAGTAATGTCGGAGCCACGCCGACTGATAGGCGAGGAGCCCGAACGCCGCGGCGTGCGACTTGGGGAAGCCGAACTCGGAGAACGCGATCACCTGGGTGAACACGCGCTCGGCCGTGGGCGCGGGGACGCCGCGCGCCGCCGCCCCGGTCCGGAACTCGTCCCAGAACCCCGCCATCAGCTCGCGGCTGCGGCGGCGGCTCATGGCGCGGCGCAGCGCCTCGGCCTGCCCCGCCGTGAACCCCGCGAGCGCCTGGCACACCTGGAGCACCTGGTCCTGATAGAGGATCACGCCGAGCGTTTCGGCGAGCGCCTCCCCGAGGAGCGGATGCTCGAGCGGCGGCGCGTACGGGCGGCCGGCGAGGCGGGCGCGGCGCTCCTCCTCGCGCCGCCGCACGTAGGGGTTCACGGCGCCGCCCACGATCGGCCCGGGGCGCACGATCGCCACCTCGACCGCCAGGTCCTCGAGGTTGCGCGGCCGCGTGCGCCGCAGCATCTGGATCTGCGCCCGACTCTCGATCTGAAAGAGCCCCACCGTGTCGCCGCGACAGATGCGGTCGTAGACCGCTGTGTCCGTGAAATCGATGCGCGAGAGGTCAGGCGGCGCCCCGTGGTACAACGCTACGCGCTCGACGCATTCCTCCACGAGCGAGAGCATCCCCAGGGCCAGGAAGTCGATCTTGATGAAGCGCGCGTCGTCGCAGGAGTCCTTGTCCCACTGGCACACCACCCGGTCCGGCATCGCCGCCCGCTCGAGCGGCACGATCTCGACGAGCGGCCGGCTCGAGATGATCATCCCCCCGACGTGCTGCGACACGTGGCGGGGGAGCCCCCGGATCTCCACGGCCAACTCGCACAGTTCCTTCCAGAGCGGCGCCGTGCTGCGTCCCGCGAATCCGGGGAGCGCCTGCAGCTCCTCTGCCAGGCCTTCGGCCCGCGCGTCCGCGAGCTTCGCCACCTGCTCGATCTCGCCCGCGGGCAGGTCGAGCGCTTTGCCGATCTCGCGCACCGTCGAGCGCAGTCGGTAGGTGGGAAACGAGCACACGAGCCCTACGTGCTCGTCGCCGTAGCGCTTGTAGACCCGGCGGATCAGCTCCTCGCGGATCTCGCGCGGGAAGTCCAGGTCGATGTCGGGCACCGAGGCCAAGCTCTCGTTCAAGAACCGGCCCAGGAACAGCCCGTTCGCGATCGGGTCGATGTGCGACAGGCCCAGCAGATAGCACACGATCGACGACACCGACGAGCCGCGGCCCCGCCCGGGGAGCAGGTTGCCGTGCGCCCGTCGGCTCCCCCGGCGCACGTCCGCCGCCACCTCGCGGGCCAGGTCGAACAGGTCGTGATAGACGAGGAAGAACCCGCTGAGTCGATGGTGGTCGATCAGTGTCAGTTCTTGCTCGAGGCGGCGGACGGCGTCGGCGCGGTGCGTGGAGCCGGGGGGATAGAGCGCCTCGAGCTTTGCCCCGCACAGTTCGGCGAGGGCGCGAGGGGCGGGAGTGCGGTCGGCGCCCCGGAAATCGGGGAAGGTGTAGCCCAGGTCGCGCGTCAGGTCGAACCCGCGGCAACGCTCGGCGATCGTCCGGGTATTGGCGACAGCATCGGGACAGTCTCGGAACAGCCGGGCGACCTCTTCCGGGGGCCGCAGGAAGAACTCGCTGTTCGGGCGCCGCACCGTGTGCGCGCCGTCGAGCGTGGTGCGGTGCCGGATAGCGACCAGGACGTCGTGCAGGCGGTGGCGCGCGCGCGCGTGATAGTGCACGTCCCCACTCGCCACGACGCCGAGCCCGAGCGAGGCGGCCAGCTCCGCGAGCGCCGCCGTGAGGGCCCGGTCCCCGCGCACGTGATTGCGCTGGAGCTCAAGGAAGAAGTGCTCCGCCCCGAACACCGCCCGGCACCGCTCCGCGAGCCGGCGGGCGGCGGGGCGACCGTCCCGGCGCAGGGCCGTCGGGACGAGGCCGTCCCGACATCCCGACAAGACGATGAGCCCCGCGTGCCGCTCCTCGAGCGCGGCGAAATCGAGCCGCGGGTCGCGACGATCGTCCTGGCCGAGATGCGCCGCGGTGATCAGGCGACAGAGGTTCGCGTATCCGGTGGGCGTTTCAGCGACGAGCGTCACGTGGGACCCGTCGAGCAGGGTCAGCTCTGCCCCGGTGATCGCCTGCAGGCCGTGCTTCTGAGCGGCGTGCGCGAACGCCATCGAGCCGTACAGCCCGTTGTGGTCGGTGAGCGCGAGCGCGGCGTAGCCGAGCTGGGACGCGGTGAGTGCGAGCTGCTCGGGGAGCGAGGCGCCGTCGAGAAACGAGAAGGCCGAGTGACAGTGGAGCTCGCTATACATGACGCGCGAGGGCGGGGCACAGGGCCGCGACCGATCGCGCGGCACGGCTGAGCACCCGCTTCAGCATGGGGTCGGCAGCTGCGCGAACCACGCTCCGGTGGTGCGGTCTTCGAACAGCACCACGCGGCCGCCGCCTGCGAGCACGACCTCGATGTAGCGGCGCGCGATCGGCGCCCGCCACCATTCATCGTCGAGGTACCAGACCTCGCCTACCACCTCGACCGCCCGCGGCGCTTCGCCGTCTCCGTCCCAGAGCGCGATCGGCAAGCCGTGCTGGTCGAGCTCGACTTGGACACGGTGGGGCACGTTCAAAGCCCGCAGCCGGTCGGTGCCGGTGGAGCGAGGCTCAGGGTTCATAATCGATCAGCGCGTAGCGTCGCTCGGGGAGGCGGGACCAGGGCTGCACCTCGATGACGTGATACAAGAGCGACCGCTTGCTTCGCAGCTTGATCTCCCGCGCCGCGCGCTCGAGGGCGCGGCGCCGCGCCGCTCGCGCCGCGGCGCTCGCGTCGCGGGCGAAGAGCTGGAGCTCCTCGGTGCCCGGGGCGAACGCGGTGAACTCGACCACGAGCCGCTCCACCGCGCCCGCGGGCGGCGTGTGCTCGAGCGCGGTCTTGAGCGGGGCTGCGACGCCCGAGCGGTCCGCGGCGGGATCCTTGAGCGTCGCTTCCACGAGCCACGACGCGCCGTGCTCGAGCTCGGCACGCGCCCGCACCACCTGGACCCGCCACCCGCTGCGGCGCGGGTCGCCGAGCGCGCGATCGATCAGCCGGTCGAGCGCGTGGCCGAGCAGCTCCCGCTCGCCTACGGGCGAGAAGAACGCGAGCGCCGCGACGATCGGCTCCGGTGCGACGCGCCCGACCACCGGCTCCACCACGCGGCCCGCCGCGAGTCGCCACAACCGGCGTCCCGGCGCGCCGAACTGTGACACGACCGCGTCCTCGGGTAGCGCGGTGAGCGCGCCCAGGGTCTTGAGCCCGAGCTGCCGCAGCCGGCGATGCGTGTCGGAATCGAGCGGCAGCGCGGTGATGGATTGTGCAGCGAGAAACCGTGCCTCTTCCCCGACCGGGACGATCACGGTCTCGCCCGGTGGCGCGCGCATCGCCGCCACCCAGGCGACGAACTTCCCGCGGCCCCATCCGATCCGGAGGGCGGCAGGAGCGAACGGGCTTCCCGTGGTGATGACGCGTTGGATCGCGGAGACGATCCCCGCGGGCGCTCCGTACAGCCCCTCCAGGCCGTCGGTCCCGACGTAGGCGCGCCCCAACTCTGCGGGCTCGATCACCGGGCTCACGGTGGCGAGCGCCGCGAGCAGCCGCGCGAACTCGGCGTCGTAATGCACCGGGTCGGGTTCGCACAACGTGAGCGCGGGACAGACGCCGATCGCCTGGCTCACCGTCATCCCCGGCTTCGCGCCCGCGCGCCGCGCGAGCGGGGACACCTGCCACACGCGGCGGGGATCGTCTGCCGCGACGAGCGCCACGGGGACCGGGGCGAGCTCGGGTCGCCGTGCCGTTTCGCACCGCAGCGCGAACAGCGGAATCCAACAGCAGGCCGCGCGATCGCTCGTCAGGTGGGGAAGGCCATTCATCGTGGGCGAGGAAAATGGGACCCGAATATATCCCGAAGCTCGAGGAGATCGCAAGGCGGCCTCCTGGGGTTGTAAGTAATTGATTTAGAGGATGTTAAGTCCCAGCGATCTATAGTGTCGGCTACGAGCCGGGCTGACCCTTGGACAAAGGCACTGAGCCACCCATTCCGACCGCATTGGTCTTGGCTCGAGCGGTTCGTCGGATTTACGCCGGGTGCTTCGAGTCCCGTTCGACACGCAGCAGCCAGTGTGGCTCAGGCGCAACATCTCGGCACTCCTCGCCGAGGCGTATCAAGCGCGCCGCCTCGAAGCCCCGCGCTAGGTGGAGGACCTACTGAACCACTATCGCGTGCGGCGCGGCAAGGGCACAGTCGACAGCGCCTGATCGAGTTGGAAGTCGGACGGTGCCCCGAGCCACGTCGGACCCTCCAGCTGCTGGAGGACCGAGCTCTTTTGGGACGCGCGTCACCACAGCAGCCAGTGTGGCCCTGACGCAACATTGCCCCGCTCTTCGTCGAAGCACCGCCTCGGTGCGCTTATTGCACCACTCTTGCGTGCGGTGCGGGACGGACACAGTCGGCAACGCCGATCGAGTCGAAGGGGGTCGCTAAATCCCGTCCTGCTGCGCAATGTGCGCCATGTGCAGTTCGTGCGGTTTTCTTCTTTGCGGTACGACCGACATGGCTGGAGCCGGGTGAAGGGGACCCGCGCGCGCGCCACCAGACGGCAGTACGGTGGCGATGCACGACGCTCTGAAGAACTGGCGCTCCTCGTGCGCGCGCCCCGCGACGCACGCCCCGCATGACAGCGCGCCCGAGCGTTCCGACGCTCCCGATCTCGCTCCTGCGAGACGGGACCGCGCGGGAGGCGGCGCGCTACTCGCTGCGGCGCGTCGCGAGGGAAGTCGGCATGAGCCCGAACGGGCTGCGCGATTTCCTGCAGGGGGCGACTCCTCGCAGCGCCACCCGGGCCAAACTCGAGCGCTGGCTCGCCGACCAGGGCACCGTGACGCGGCCGCCCAACGTGGGACAGTTCGTCCGCCTGCTCAACCAGCTGGCCGTGGATCTGTCGCCGGACCAGAAGACGCAGTTCGGCCGGGCGATCGGCCAGCTCCTCGTCGAGTCGTACGAAACGCGTCGCCTGTCGCCGCCGCGCTGGGTGCAGGCGCTGTTGCGGCACTATCGTCCGCCGCGGGCCAGGGCCGCGACCGAGGTGGCGTGAGCCCGCTCTGATCCGTCGCTCCCCCGGCGGTTGCCGCCACAGGGCGCGGGTGGTATATGTGCACTTTGTGCACTTCATCATCGGCGCCCGTGGCGCGACATGACTAGCGATCCATGAAGCGCCGGGGCAAGCGCGGAGCGGCGCGGGCCCGGCGCAACCCTCCGGCCGCCACCAAGCGCGCGGGTCCGCGGTCCCCCAAGGCCATCGAGATCGTGGGCCTCGTCGAGGCGCTCAGCGCCGATCTCGGGGTTGGGAACGGCCTGTACCTTGGCAGCGGGATCGCGCGCCTGCTCGCCGAGACCTACGAGCAGCGCCGGGGGGCGATTCCGCCCTGGGTCCAGCAGCTTGTCGCCCACTACGCCGGCCGCAG
The DNA here is from genome assembly GCA_035538175.1 of Gemmatimonadales bacterium. Lineage (GTDB taxonomy): Bacteria > Gemmatimonadota > Gemmatimonadetes > Gemmatimonadales > GWC2-71-9 > AG41. The sequence continues at coordinate 16,245 of DATLKW010000436.1, forward strand.
CCACGAGGGGTAGTCCGCACCGTCCGTTACAGCGGGAGCTCCCCCTGCGGCGGCGCGAGCCGCGGCGCGTAGCGATCGACCATCCCCCGGTTCACCGGGAATCCGAACCGCACCTGTAACCCTCGCACCCGACGGGCGAGCGCCGTGGCATACGCCGGCGGCACCGCGCTCCGCCCGTCGTAGGCGCGTCGGTAGCGCTCCACGAGCCCGGGGAACTCGGCGTCGAGCACGGGCAGAAATCGCTCGCGCACGGCCGGGTAGAGGCGCAGCGGCCCCGCGTGCACGAACCGGGCGCCCGCCGAACGCGCCGCGGCGAACAGCGCCTCCAGGTGGGGCACGTCGTCCGTGATCCCGGGCAGCACCGGAGCCACGATCAGTCCCACCCGAACCCCAGCACCGGCGAGCCGCTCGAGCGCCCGCAGACGCGCCGCGGGCGTCGCGGAGCGCGCCTCGACCTTGCGCACGAGGGCGGCATCGACGCTGATCAACGACACGTACACCTCCAAGTCGTTGCGCTGCTGGATCCGGGAGAGCACCGGGGCGTCGCGCGCCACGAGCGGACTCTTCGTGATGAGCCCGAGGTTCAGGCCCTCGTAGCGCGCGAGCCGCTCGAGCACGGCGCGCGTGAGCCGAAAGCGCCGCTCGGCGGGCTGATAAGGGTCGGTGGCGGTGCCGATGACGATCGGGGCGGCCGAGCGGTCGGCCGAACGGGCGGAGCGAAAGTAGCGGCGCAGGTCCGCGTCGAGCGCCGACACGAGGTCTTCTTTCACGAAGATCCGCCGCTCGAACGCCTCCCAGCCGTGCGCACCGCGAAACTCGCGAAACTCGGCGTCCGACAACTTCCCTGCGTCGTGCGCGCGCTCGACCACGTAACGATGCGCGTAGCGCGCGTAGCAATAGGTGCACCCGAACTCGCAGCCGACATACGGATTGAGCGACCAGAAATCGACGCCCGTCTGCGCGGGGGAGTTGAGCACCGAGCGGGGCGTGAGGCCGACGAACCGGGTGCCGCGCATTCGCTCGTCGAGGAGCGGCAGCGGCTTGGCGGGCCGCGGGTCGCGGGCGGGCTCGGCGAGCGGGAGCTCGAGCGCTCGACCTCTTGCCACGACCGCTCCTCGCCGATCGGGCCTCCGCACCCTCACCCGCATCTCGCCCACCCGCACTGGACGCACACCAGGCATCCCGACTGCCGCACGAGCCCCGCGCCGCATTCCGGGCACCGGACTCGCTTGGTCGGCGGTCGGCAGGTCGGCTGGGGGCGGGGGCGGGGCGAGGACTCGGACGGAGTCTGCATGTGGGACCTCACGAGCGAGCTTCGGTATTTCTTCGGGGTCGGGAGCGGGAATATGCGCCCCCCGCGAGCTATCGGCAAGGCGCACGGGCCGTTACTCTAAGCCGATGGGGAACAAGCGGATAGCATTCCAGGGCGAGCTAGGCGCCTACTCCGAGGAGGCGCTCCTGCTCTCGCACCCGGAGGCGGAGCCCCAACCCCACCGTGAGTTTCGCGCCGTGGTCGAGGCGGTGCTCGCGCGGCGCGCGGAGCTTGGGCTCCTGCCGATTGAAAACTCACTGGTCGGTTCGATCGCCACGAACTTCGACTTGATCGCCGAATCGGGTCTCGCGGTCGTCGGCGAGGTCGTGAGCGCGGTGCATCACTGTCTGTTGGGGGTGCCGGGCGCGACGCGGGATGCGGTGCGGCGCGTGCTCTCGCATCCCGTGGCCCTGGCACAGTGCGAGCGCTTCCTGCGCACGTTGGCAGGCGTTGAGGTCGTCGCGTTCTACGACACGGCGGGGGCTGCGGCGGAGGTGGCACGTCGCGGCGATCGCTCGCTGGCCGCGATCGCCGGCGTGCTCGCGGCCAACCGCTACCGGCTCGCGATCCTCGCCGAGCGGATCGAGGACGAGCCGCACAACCAGACGCGCTTCCTCGTGGTGGCGCTCGAGCCCGCCCCGCCGCCCCCGGGCGTGCCCGCGAAGACCACGCTCCTCCTCAAGCTGCCGCACCGTCCGGGCACGCTCGCCCGCGCCCTCGCCCCGATCGCGGCGGCCGGGCTTAACCTGACGAAGCTCGAGAGCCGGCCCGACCGGACGACGCCCTGGGAGTACCTCTTCTACTTGGACGTCGAGGCGCGGGCGGCGGATCCCGCGATGGCGGGCGCGATCCGGGAGCTCGAGGCGCAGGGCGCCGTGGTGATCGTGCTCGGCGACTATCCGCGCTTCACGCCGCGCGCTTGACCATCGCCCGCCAGGCGAAGTACACCGGCACGCCGACGAGCACGAGACCGAGGCCCAAGAAGCTGTAGGTGCGCGTCACGTCCTGGGTGAGGAGGTCGAGGGCGATCGCCCCCGTGGCGAGGACGTAGACGGCGGGGAGCCAGGGGTAGCCTGGGGCGCGCACCGGGCGCGGCGCCGTGGGCCGCCGCATCCGCAAGCCGAACAACCCCAGCGTGGTCAGCATGTAGAACACGAGCGCGGCGAAGATGACGAAGTTCAGAAGCTGGGTATAGGTGCCGGAGAGGCACAAGACGCCGGTCCACACGGCCTGGACGACGAGCGCGGCGGCGGGGGTCTTGTAGCGCGGATCGAGGGCCCCGGCGGACTTAAAGAACAGGTCGTCGCGCGCCATGGCGTAGTAGACGCGCGCGCCCGACAAGATGAGGCCGTTGTTGCAGCCGAAGGTCGAGATCATGATGGCCGCGGCCATGAGCTTCAAGCCCGGCTCGCCGAGGATCGTCTGGAGGGCGGCCGTGGCGACGCGGTCTTGCGGGGCGGAGGCGATCGCCGGGGCGGGGAGGACGGTCAGGTAGGCGACGTTGGCGAGGAGATAGAGCACCGTCACGATGAGGACGCCCACGCCCATGGCGATCGGGAGGTCGCGTTCCGGCTGCTCGAGCTCACTGCCCGCGAACCCCACGTTATTCCAGGCGTCCATCGAGAAGAGCGAGCCGACCATCGCGGCGCCGATCGCGCCCGCCCCGACCGCCACGCCGCCCGTCGCCCAAAACGGCGCGCCGAAATTCGCCGCGATCGCCTCGGCGTGCCGGCCGATGCTGAGCCCGAGGAGGATCAGCGCCACGAGGGCGCCGGTCTTCACCGCGGTAAGGGTCGTCTGGAGGAACGCGGCCGTCCGCACGCCGCGCACGTTGATCCACGTCAGGAGCGCCACCGACGCCACGGCGACGATTCGCTGGGGCGAGAGCCCCACGGCGATATCGCCGATCGGCTGGGGGAAATGCACCGTGGAGCCCAGGAACACGTCGGGCGTGAGCGCCGGCCAGAACACGGCCGTGAAGCGCGCGAACGCCACCGCCACCGCGGCGATCGTGCCGGTCTGGATCACCACGAACAGGGTCCAGCCGTAGAGGTAGCCGAAGAGGGGCGAGATTCCTTCGCGCAGGTAGATGTATTGGCCGCCCGCGTTCGGGAACATGGCGGCGAGCTCCCCGTAGCTCAGCGCGCCCATCAGGGTGACCACGCCCGATACCGCCCAGACGACGAGCAGGAAGCCCGGAGCGCGGACTTCGCGGAGAATCTCCGCGGAGACGATAAAGATGCCGGACCCGATCATCGACCCCACGACCAGCGCCGTGGCATCGAGTCGGGAAATGGCCCGCACGAAGCTGACTGGGGGCTGTTGGGTCGCGGTCATGGCCGGGTAACCTAGTCGCTCCAGGAGGGTGCCGCCACGGTGCGCGCGACTAGCGCTCGCCCTCTTTCACCTTCGCGAGATCGATCATCTTCACGCCGTCGGCGTAGTCCGTCGACGGCGCGTGGCTCAGGGCGACGAGCTTCTCGATGCTGTCTCGGATGCGGCGGGACATGGCGAGGATGTTGGCGAGCGACTGCTGGTCCTCGGGATGCGTGATCCGCGCGTCCTGCTCGAGCAGTTGACCCTCCGCGATGATCGTGGCGAGGGCGTTGTTCACCTCGTGGCGCATCGCCACGGCGACCTGGCTGACCACGGCTACGCGTTCGCCCTCGATCGCGCGCTCGTAGAACACATGGAGCTGTTGGGACAGCCACCCGACCGAAATCGCGATCGTGCCGTACGCGGTGTAGATCGGGACCGTGATGCGCCAGTCCTCGGCGTCGAGATTCAGGGCCACGAGGAACTGGATGGCGGTGAAGAGCACCGTACCCATCGCGAGGCCCGCCACCGCGCCCCGCATCCCGTAGTGCAGTGAGAGGAGGTAGGCGGGCACGAGCGTGACGAGCCACACGAGGTCGCGGTAGGGCACCTGGTTCTCGGGGACGACCGTCAACATGATGCTCGGTGCGAGGTAGGCCACGGCGCAATACGCCCACCACCGCTTCGGCAGCTGCGGCCGATGGGCGAGCGGGGCGAACCCGAGGAACGCGACCACCCGCTCGCGGCGCGTCACAGGCCTAACGCATCGACGACGACCTCGGCGATCGCCGCGTCCTGGACGCCCACGCCCGTCAAGTCCGCCACGGTGATTTCGTCCGGGCGCTCGCGCCCCGCGCGCCGCCCCGCGACCACGTCGCCGAGCTCGGCATAGAGCTTGTCGCGGCCCACGGCGCCCGTGGCGAGGGCGTGGTGCAGGTTGCCGTATCGCTCGACCTGGACGGCGCGGTCCGCCACGAGCTTGTCGGCGCGCGCGAGGACGGCGGGCTCGAGCTCGATTTTCTCGGGGCTCCCCGTTCCGACCGACGTGATGTGGGTGCCCGGGGCGATCCACGCGGCGCGCACGAGGGGGGTGGTGCTTGCCGTGGCGGTCACGATCACCCGGTGGTCGCGCACGGCGGACTCGAGCGCCGGAGCGACGCGGGTCTCGACCACTTGGGCGAGGTCGCGGGCGAGGGCGGCCGCGCGCTCGGCGGTTCGGTTCCACAGGGTGAGGCGCGCGAG
>DATLKW010000437.1:0-8233 GCA_035538175.1 Gemmatimonadales bacterium
GGTACTGCAGGATCGAGGCCCGCGGCGCGGTCGGAGTCCGTGTACCCGCTCGCGAACACAAACGGCACGGTGTGTCCCTCGCGGCGCGCGGCGTCGTACAGCCCGCGTCCCCCGAGCCGTGGCATGACCAGATCGCTGAAGACGAGTCGGACGCCCGCGGTTTGGCGCAGCGCTTCCAGCGCCTCTAGGCCGTCGGCCGCCGTGACGACCTGGTAGCCCGCTTCCTCGAGGGTCCGTTTCGCGGAGCGGCGCAGCTGGGCGTCGTCTTCGACCACCAGCACCGTCTCGGACCCACCCCGAGGTTCGGGCGCCTGCATGGGCTGGGGCGGCCGGGGCGGCGCGGCGTCGGCAAGCGGGAAGTACACCCGGAAGCGCGTGCCCTGGCCGGGCTCACTGTCCACCTCGATGCCCGCGCCGTGCTGCTTGAGCAGGCCGTAGGCGGTGGCGAGGCCCAGGCCCGTCCCTTTGCCCACGGCCTTAGTGGTGAAGAAGGGATCGAAGATGCGGGCGCGGGTCGCCGCGTCCATGCCGGTCCCCGTGTCTTCGACCTCCAGGCATACGTGCTCCCCGGCCCGCAGCGCGCCGCACGCGGCTCGGCGCTCCTCGGTGAGGTGGACGCCGCTCGTCTCGAGGCGCAGGACGCCGCCGTTGGGCATGGCGTCGCGCGCGTTGGTGACGAGGTTGAAGACGATCTGCTCGACAGCGTTCACGTCGGCGCGCACGTCCGGCAGATTGGTGCCGCCGGCGACCACGATCTCGACGTCGGCGGGTACGATGCGGCGCAGGAATCCCAGGAGCTCGCGCACGAGGGTGCCGAGCGCCAGCGGCTGCACCTCGAGGGGCGAGCGCCGCGCGAAGCCGAGTAGCTCCTTCACCATGACGCGGCCACGCAGCGCCGCAGACGTCACGTCCCGCAGGTCGGTGTGGGCATCGGTGAGGGACTGTGGGATCGCCTTGGCGAGGAGCTGCGCGTTTGCCAGGATGATCGTCAGCAGGTTGTTGAAGTCGTGCGCGATGCCACCCGTGAGTTGCCCGATCGCCTCGAGTTTTTGCGACTGGCGCAGCTGCTGCTCCAGCGCCCGCCGTTCGGTGACGTCTTCCGCGATCGTCTCGAAGCATTCGATCGTGCCGTCGGGCCGGCGCACGGCGCGTCCTGACAGCCGCACGAGGATGGACCGGCCGTCGCGCCGCTTCCACGTGACCTCCACGCCGTCGATCACGTCGCCCTCGGTGGCGAACCGGGCGAGGATGCGCGGGCGCTCGGCGGCATCCGCGTACACGTCCGTCGCCAGGTCCACGCCCACGAGCGCGTCGGCCGACTCATAGCCCAGCATGCGGACGAGCGCCGGATTGACGGTGAGGAAACGGCCGTCGGGGGACGAACGATAGATCGCGTACGAGGCGTGGTGCACGAGGGCCCGGTGGCTCTCTTCCGAGCGGCGGAGCGCCTCCTCGGCGCGCCGGCGCTCGGTGATGTCCGTGCCCACGCCGATCACGCCCGCCACGCTGCCGTCCGCGCCGCGCAGCGACGAGTACCACGACTCGAACACCACGCCGAACACGTCCACGGTGGAGGAGAACGTCTCTCCCCCGAGGGCGCGGCGCACGTCCGCGAGCGCTTGCGGCAGGTCGGCGTAGACTTCGAACGCGGAGCGACCGATGAGCATCGCGGGCCGCAGGCCGAGGGCGTCGAGGCCGCGCCCTTCGACCATGGTGAACACCCCGTGCCGGTCGAGCGCGAACAGGACGAGCGGCGCGCCCGCGATCACGGTGCGCAGCCGTTCCTTGCTCTCGCGCAGCGCGCGCTGCTCGCGGCTCCGCTCGGTCACGTCGCGCGCGTTCACGATGAGGTGGGCCGAACTCCCGCCCGTCGCGCCCGCCCCGTTCCCGCCGCGGTCGGGCTCCGCGCGCGCCTGCCCCACGGCCTCGAGCAGTCGCCACGCGCCATCGGCCGAGCGGAAGCGGAACTGGGCCGCCTGCGGGGTGCCGGGCCGTTGGATGGCGCGGGCCAGCGCCTCCGCCACCACGGCGATGTCGTCGGGGTGTACGTAGTCGAAGGCGTTGCGCTCGAGCAGGTCGCGGGGCGCGTACCCGAGCACGCGCGCGACGGAGGGGCTCGCATAGCGGAACACCCCGTTCTCCCCGACGACCGTGACGATGTCCGAGGCGTTCTCGATGAGCGAGCGGAAGTGCTCCTCGCTCCGCCGCAGCGCCTGCTCCGTGCGCGCGCGGTCGATGGCCGTGGCGAGCACGTTGGCGACGGCCTGGAGGAAGTGCGTGTCGTGGATCGAGAACTCGCGCCGGGTCCGCGTGTGCACGTCGAGAATCCCGAACGGCCGCTCCGGTCCGGGCACGAGGACGCTCAAGCTCGACACGACGCCGTGGGCCGCCAGGATCGGCGGGCAGGCAAAGCGCGGGTCGCCCCCGAGATCCTCCACGACCACCTGGCCCGTGGAACGCAGCACGTACCCGGCATACGAGTCGGCGAGGGCGGGCACGAGGGAGCGGCCGATAGCGCCCGCGTCCCACCCCACGCCAGCGCGCAGCACGAGCACCCGACTCTCGGGACGGAGCTCGAGGACGCTTGCGAGCTCGACGTCGAGCACGCGGGCGACGAGGGCCACCGCCGCGTCGATCAGCTCGGCCGGCGGCGCGCCGGCGAGGGCTTGCTGCCCGAGGTGCGCCACGGCTTCCTGCTGGCGCGCCGTGGCCCGCAACTGCTCCTCGGTGCGCGACAGCCGTGCCTCGCGGCCGGCGGCATCGTCTCGTCGCAACAACGTGAACCGGTTGGTGCTCACGCGCAGCTCGATCCCTGGCTGTCGGGTCGGACAGAATGAAGGCACAGGCAGGTCCCCGGAGGGGGAGCAGCCGGGGTGCCCAGCGCCACACCAAAGCTTGCATCTCGCTGCGACGCCTTCCATTATCACGTTCACACAAACCCTGTGTGCTGCGTCACAGTTGTGCCCCGTGAGGCGCGGCCAGCGCGCCGCGTGGCGCCGCCGTGAGCCAGTATCTCCTGCTTCGTGATTTGGCGGTCATTTTCGCCGGCTCGCTCGTCGTCGTCCTCGCCTTCCACCGTCTCAAACTCCCCGCGCTCCCCGGCTTCATCGTGGCCGGCGTACTGCTCGGCCCCAACGCCCTAGGGCTCGTCTCCGACGTGCATCAGGTGGAGAGTCTCGCCGAGGTCGGCGTCATCCTCCTACTGTTCACGATTGGCCTCGAGTTCTCGCTCGGCCGGCTGCGAGAGATGGGCCGCCAGGTGGTGCTCGGCGGCGGCGCGCAGGTCCTCCTGACGGTGGGGCTCGCCGCCGCACTCGCCGGGGCGGCGGGGCTCCCCCGGGCGGTCGCCGTGCTCCTCGGATTTCTGGTCGCGCTTTCGAGCACGGCGATCGTGTTGAAGGGCCTCACCGACCGCGGGGAGATCGACACGCCGCACGGCCGCCTGGCCACGGGCGTGCTGGTCTTTCAGGACTTGTGCGTTGTGCCGATGATGCTGGTCCTGCCGTTTCTCTCGGGCGCCCCCGCGCAGGGAGGCACGCGGGGGCTCGCGATCGCCCTCGGCAAGGCGGGCCTGGTCGTGGTCGGTGTCTTGGTGCTCGCGCGCACGGCCGTTCCGCGGGTGCTCGGCGAAACCGTCAAGACCCGGAGCCGAGAGCTCTTCCTGCTCGCCGTGATCCTCGTCGGGACCCTCACCGCGCTCGGCACCGCAGCCGCCGGGGCGTCGCTCGCCCTCGGAGCATTCCTCGCGGGCTTGGTCATCTCGGAGTCCGACTACGGCCACCAGGCGATGGCGGAGCTGCTGCCGTTTCGCGACGTGTTCATCTCGCTCTTTTTCGTCGCAGTGGGAATGCTGGTCCAGGTGCGCTTCCTCGTGGCCCATCCGCTCGTCGCGGTGCTCGGCGTAGCGGGGCTGATGGCAGGAAAGACGGTGCTCGCCGCGCTGGGGCCGGCGGCGCTCGGGTATTCCGGGCGGGTCGCCCTGCTCGCTGGCCTCGCCGTGTCGCAGGTGGGGGAGTTCTCGTTCGTGCTCGCGCGCGAGGGGCGCGCGAGCGGACTCCTGTCCGAGGATCTCTACCAGCCGTTCCTCGCGGTGGCGGTGCTCACGATGCTGGTGACGCCCTTCGTCTTGGCGGGCAGTTCGACGGTGCTCGAGCGCCTCGAGCGCCTGGTGTCGCTCGACCACTTGTTGCCGGGATTCCGGCCCCCGGCGATCGCGCCGAGCGGCGAGCCGCCCACGGACCACGTGATCATCGCGGGCTACGGCTTGAACGGCCGCAACCTCGCCGCCGCGCTCCGCTCGATTCGCGCCCCCTACGTGATCGTCGAGCTCAACGCCGCGACCGTGCGCCAGGCGCGCGAGCGCGGCGAGCCGGCCTTTTACGGCGACGCGACCCGGGAGGAGATCCTGCGGGCGCTCGGCGGGAGCCGCGCCCGCATGTTGGTCGTGGCGATCTCCGACCCCGCCGCCACGCGCCGCATGGTGCGCGTCGCCCGGGCCTTAAACCCCGCGATCCACATCATCGCGCGCACCCGTTACGTGGTCGAGATGCCGGAGCTGATGCGGCTCGGCGCCAACGCGGTGATCCCCGAAGAGTTCGAAACCTCGATCGAGATCTTCGCGCAGGTGCTGGGCCACTACGGCGTGCCACGGGGGGAGATCGAAGGCCTCGTCACGAAGATCCGCGCCTCGCACTACGCGGCGTTGCGCGGCGAGGCCCAGGGGCGGGTGAGTCTCGCAGCGGTCGCGGGGGTTCCGCAAATGGCGATCGAGCGCATTCGGCTCGCCGCAACGTCGCCCGTCGCCGGGAAGCGGCTCGCGGCGACCGGCCTGCGCAGCCGGACCGGAGCGCTCGTGCTGTCGGTAGTGCGGGGCGACGTGGAGACGGCCAATCCCGGAGCCGAGTTCCGCTTGGCGGCGGGCGATGTGCTCGTCTTGGTGGGTCAGCCGCATCAGCTCCAGGCCGCCGCCCGGCTCTTAGCCAACGGGCCTGGGGGTGAGGGCGCGGGCGGGGGTGCTGCGTCCCCACCACGACCCTCCTAATGGACGCCGACCCAAAGGAACGCCGAAAAGGTAGGAGAAATGGGGGTTTTCTTGCGAGTGTGCGCTCACTCAAGTGTGTAATCATCGCCGTGACAGCGACTTACGTGTGCACAAGACCCCAACAAATAAGATAAGCAATTGTGGTATATAGTGTTAAGTTTTCAACACCGCCCCATTTCCCCGGGCGAGACTAGATTCCCGCCATGCCAATACCCCCCCTGTATGGCCATGAGGGGATCCGAAACCGGCTGGTAGGCGCCATCGCCTCCGGCCGGTTGCCGCAAGCGCTCCTGTTTGAGGGGCCCCCGGGGGTGGGGAAACAGCGGCTCGCACTCTGGCTCGCTCAGGCCCTGGTGTGCGAGGGCGACGCCGGGGGGCGCGGAGCCGGGGAACCCTGCGGCGCCTGCAAGCCTTGCCGTTTGGTGGCCGAGCTGTCCCATCCCGACGTGCACTGGTTCGTGCCGCTCGAGCTCACGAACCGTAGCGGGGACGCGGAGAAGCAGGTGGAGCAGGCGGAGGAGGCGCTCGGCGAGGAACTCAAGGCGCGCCGGGAACAGCCGCTCTACGGGTCGCCTTCTGGTCTGGCGAGCCACGGCATCGCGAGCGTGCGGCTCTTGTTGCGGCGACTCGCGAAGAAGCCGGCGATGGGACGCACCAAGGTCTTTATCGTCGGAGACGCCGAGCGACTGGTGCCACAGGAGGGCGCGGAGGCGGCGGCGAACGCGCTCCTCAAGGCACTCGAGGAGCCGACCGCGAACACGCAGTTCGTGCTGACGACCGCTCGAGCGGAGGGCCTGCTCCCGACGATTCTGTCTCGCGTTGTGCGAGTGCGAGTGGCGCCTCTAGGTGACAGCGTCGTGGCAGCGTTCGCGCAGCACGAGCTCGGGGTCAGCGGCCAACGCGCAGTGGCAGAACGAGTTGCCCATGCGGATGGGTGCATCGGCAAGGTCCTTGCGGAAGGTGCGGCCGGGGAGGAGGCGGGGGGGGTGGCAGCCGATCGGTTTCTCGCGGCTCAGGAGGACGGCCCAGTGGCGCGGTACGCGTTCGCGCTGGCGCAGCAGCCGTTTCAAGCGCGGGGCGGGTTCCGGGACATGCTCGACGGCCTGCTCGAGCGGCTGCGCGAGCGGGCGCGGGAGGGCGAGGACACGGCGCGGGTGGTGCGCGCCATCGCCCAGGTGCTGGAAGCCCGCTGGCTGGCGCAAGGGAACGTGAACCCGCAGCTCGTGACGGCCGTATTGGGCGGCAGCTGGATGGAGTCGGCGTGAAGCTGTCGCACCTGGACGCCGCGGGCCGCGCCCGGATGGTGGACGTGGGTGACAAGCCCGTGACCGTCCGCACGGCGCTGGCCGAGGGAGCGATCCGGATGTCGCCCGAGGCGTTCCGGCTCGTGGCCGAGCAGCAGGTGGCGAAGGGGGACGTGCTGGCGGTGAGCGAGGTGGCGGGGACCCTCGCGGCGAAACGAACGGCGGACTTGATCCCGCTCTGTCACCCGCTGGGCCTCGACCACGTGGAGATCGAGGCGACGCTCGATGAGACGTTACCGGGCGTGCGGGTGCGCGCCGCGGCGAAAGCGGTGGGGCGCACCGGAGTGGAGATGGAGGCGCTGACGGCCGTCTCGGTCGCGCTGCTCACTGTGTACGACATGGTGAAGGCGGCGGATCGCGGGATGGAGATCGAGAAAGTGCGCCTGCTCGAGAAGACGGGCGGGACGCGCGGGGAGTGGCGGCGGGGGGCGGGCGACAGACGTTGCGAGGGAGGAGGGCGGTGCCTGAGTCGGACCGCCTGGACTTACAAGCGAGGGTTATGCACACGAAGACGCAGAAGTTGATGTTCCAGGGGGGCTTGATCCTGCTCGGCGCGCTCGTCGTCAGTAGTGTCGGCGGGTGGGCGCGTCACGCTACGGCCAACGACCAGCCGACGCCGTTGACGGCGCCCGCGTTGGTCGGCGAGCTGCGCTCGCTCGAGCAGTCGCTCGAGGCAACGCGCGGGGAGCTCGCGGTCGCGCGGCTGCAGCTCGAGCGTGCCAACGCGATCATCGACTTTTCGACGCACTACAACATCGCGGCCGATCTCGCCGCGGCGATCTACGACGTCTCCCTGGCGGAGGGGGTGGACCCGGCGCTGGCCTTCCGGCTGGTGCGCGTCGAGTCGCGCTTCAATCCGCGGGCGAAGAGCAAGGTCGGGGCGATCGGCTACACGCAGGTGCTCCCCAGTACGGCGCGCCTGTACGAGCCGGGCCTGACGACCGCCCAGCTGTACGACCGCAACACGAACCTTCGGCTCGGGTTCCGCTACCTGCGGGATCTGTTGGAGCGCTACGAGGGGAGCCCCGACGCGAAGCTGCGCCTCGCGCTGCTCGCCTACAACCGCGGGCCGGGGCGGGTGCAGGAGCTCCTGGACGCCGGGGTGGATCCGCAGAACGGCTACGCCTCGACCTTGATGAAGGGCTATCGGCGCAAGAGCTAACCAAGGCGGCGCCCGCTCGGGCTTGCGCGGCGGGCAGCGAAACACGACACAGGCGTAGGGCGAATGAGCCCTACGCCTGTGTCGTTTCCGACAACCCCCCGGTGCCCCGCTCCCCGTGCCGGTTTCGCGTCAGCAGTTCGGCGTGCACTTGCGCGGGATCTTGATCACGTCTCCCGGCCGCAAGAGCGACCCCATTGTCAGCCCGTTGTAGTTGAGCAGCGCGGTAAGCGGGACCCTGAAGGCACGCGCGATTTGACTGGCGGTCTCGCCGGGCCGGACGCGGTGCGCGCCGGCGCGCGCCTCGGTGCTCGACACGCGGCGGTAGCGCGGTTCTGGGGGGATCGACCAGGCCGAGGCCGGGACCACGCGCCCGCTCATCGGGATGATGATCCGTTGACCCACGCGCAGGGCGTGGGCCCGGAGGTGGGGATTCGCGCTCTCGATCAACCCCACGCTGACGCGGTAGCGCTTCGCGATCTCGGAGAGCGTCTGTCCCCGCCCCACGTAGTGATCGACGAACGTGATCCGTTCGGTCACGGGGAGGCTATCGTAGCGCTCCGCCACGCGGGTGCCACGGCCGCGCGGCACGCGCACGACGACGCTGCGGCCGGGAGGCGTGACGCCGCGCACCAAGTGCGGGTTGAGCTCAAGCAGGGCGGCCACGGAGGTGTCGGCGAGGCGCGCGATCACGTCGAGCCCGGTGGCGTCGGCGACCGTGACCTCGTC
>DATLKW010000438.1:0-9275 GCA_035538175.1 Gemmatimonadales bacterium
GTCGAATTCGCCGGCAACGACGCGCTCGAACGAGCTGATGGTGTCTTCGAGCTTGACGTACTTCCCTTCGAGGCCCGTGAACTGGGTCGCGACGAAGAAGGGCTGCGACAAGAAGCGCTGCACGCGGCGGGCGCGCCCGACCAGCTGCTTGTCTTATTCCGACAGCTCGTCCATCCCCAGGATCGCGATGATGTCCTGGAGATCCTTGTAGCGCTGCAGGATGCGTTGCACCTCCGTAGCGACGTTGTAGTGGCGCTCGCCGAGGTACTGGGCGTCGAGGATGCGCGACGACGACGCCAGCGGGTCCATGGCGGGGTAGATGCCGAGCTCGAAGATCTGGCGGGACAAGACGACCGTGGCGTCGAGGTGGGAGAACGCCGTGGCCGGCGCGGGATCGGTCAAGTCGTCGGCCGGGACGTAGATCGCCTGGACCGACGTGATGGAGCCCTTTTTGGTCGAGGTGATCCGCTCCTGCAGCTCCCCCATCTCCGTGGCGAGGGTCGGCTGGTACCCCACGGCCGACGGCATGCGGCCGAGCAGGGCCGACACTTCCGACCCGGCCTGGGTGAACCGAAAGATGTTGTCGATGAAGACGAGCACGTCCTGGCCTTCGACGTCGCGGAAGTACTCGGCGACGGTCAGCCCGGAGAGCCCGACGCGCAGCCGCGCGCCGGGCGGCTCGTTCATCTGGCCGTAGATGAGGGCGGCCGAGGTGAGGACGCCGCTTTCCTTCATCTCGAGGTACAGATCGTTGCCTTCCCGGGTCCGCTCCCCGACGCCGCAGAAGACCGAACGGCCCCCGTGCCCCATGGCGACGTTGTGAATCAGCTCCTGGATGATGACGGTCTTCCCGACTCCGGCCCCGCCGAACAGGCCGATCTTGCCCCCTTTGACGAATGGCGCGATCAGGTCGATGACCTTGATTCCCGTCTCGAACACCTCGGTCTTGGGCTCGAGGTCGACGAATTTCGGGGTCTCGCGGTGGATCGGCCATCGCTCGGCGGACGGTGGGATGGGCGCCCCTTCATCCACCGGCTCGCCCAGTACGTTCAGGATGCGGCCGAGCGCCGCCCCGCCCACCGGGACGGTGATCGGCCGGCCCGTGTCCAGCACCTCCATCCCGCGCACCACGCCGTCGGTCGTGCTCATCGCGACGGCCCGCACCTGGTTGCGGCCGATGTGCTGCTGCACTTCGGCGGTGAGGCGAATCGCCGCCGCGCCGTCGCCCGAGTGGTCGAGGACGAGCGCATTGTAGAGCTCGGGCAAGTGCTGCGGTTCGAATTCGACGTCGAGGACGGGGCCGATCACCTGCACGACCTTGCCGACGTTCCGCGCCTCGGGCGGGTGCAGCGGCTGCTTCGGTGGTTCCTTCGCTTTCGTCGCCATGTGAGATCCTCGGGTGTTATCCCTGCAAGGCTTCGGCCCCGCCCACGATTTCCGCGATCTCCTGCGTAATCTGTGCCTGCCGGGCCCGGTTGTAGGTACGGTTCAGGATGTCCAGCATGTCGCCCGCGTTATCGGTGGCGTTCTTCATCGCGGTGCGCCGGGCGCCGTGTTCGGCCGCGGCGGTTTCGACGAGGGCCCGGTATACCTGGTTGCGCACGTAGAGCGGCAAGAGGGACGCGAGAATCGCGTCGGCGGACGGCTTGAGGATGTAGTTGGTGGTCTGGCGTGCGGGTGGCCGCGCCCTCGCCCTCGCAGCGGCGTCCGCAGCCCCGGGGGCGGGGGGCGTGACGGGGAGCACCCGCAGCACAGTGGGGGGCGTGGAGACCGCGCTCTTGAACTGGGCGAAGATGACCTCGACCGCATCGAGGCGTCCCGCCGCGAACTCCGTCATCAGGGGGTCGACGAGTTCCGCCGCGTGCGCGGCCGTCGGCTTGTCGCCGATGTCGGTGCGCTGCGAGACGATGGGCCGCTTGGCGAACCGGAAGTAGGTGATGCCTTTCTTCCCGACGAGGTGGAGATCGACGGGGCGCCGCTCCTCTTCGAGCGCCTGGAGGCGCTGGCGCGCGAGGCGGATGAGACTGGCGTTGAAGGCCCCGCAGAGCCCGCGGTTCGAGGTGATGAGGAGGAGCGCCACGCGCCCGGCCGACGCGCCCGCCCGCGGCTGGCGCAGCAGCGGGAACCGCTCCGCCAGCGCGGGCGAGTAGAGGTCGCCCATGACTTCGGCGAGCGCGGCGGCGTAGGGGCGCGCCGCGACGACCCGGTCCTGCGCGCGCTTGAGTTTCGACGTCGCCACGAGCTCCATGGTCTTCGTGATCTTGCGCGTATTCTGGAAGAACCGAATGCGCCGGCGGAGTTCGCGAGGCTTCGCCATTAGCGCGCGGCGATCGTCTTGTACTCGGCGATCGCGGCGCGCAGCCGCGCCGCCAGGTCGTCCGGGAGGACGCGGCGGCTGCGGATTTCCTCACCGATCTCCCGGTGCTGGGCCGCCATGAAGTCGAGGAAGCCCTGTTCCCAGGCCCGGATCTGCTCGACGCCCACCTCGTCCAAGTAGCCGCCCGTCACGGCGAAAATGATCATGATCTGGCGCTCGACCGGCATCGGCTGGTACTGGGGCTGCTTCAGGACCTGGACGACCCGGGCGCCCCGGGCGAGCTGCTTCTGCGTCACCTGGTCGAGCTCGGAGCCGAACTGGGCGAACGCCTCGAGCTCGCGGTACTGTGCCAAGTCGAGCCGCAGGCGCCCGGCCACCTGTTTCATGGCCTTGATCTGCGCGCTGCCGCCGACGCGGGAGACCGAGATGCCCGGGTTGATGGCGGGCCGCACGTTCGAGAAGAACAAGTCGGTCTCGACGAAGATCTGCCCGTCGGTGATCGAAATGACGTTGGTCGGAATGTAGGCCGAGATGTCGCCCGCCTGGGTCTCGATGATCGGCAGGGCGGTGAGCGAGCCGGCGCCCATCTCGTTCGAGAGCTTCGCCGCGCGCTCGAGGAGGCGGCTGTGGAGGTAGAACACGTCGCCCGGGTACGCCTCCCGACCGGGCGGGCGCCGCAGCACGAGCGACAGCTGGCGGTAGGCCGCGGCCTGTTTCGAGAGGTCGTCGTAGACGCAGAGCGTCGCCTTGTTCTCGTCGTACATGAAGTACTCGGCCATCGCGCACCCGGAGAAGGGAGCGACATAGAGCATCGGCGCGGGCTCGGAGGCGGAGGCGAGAACGACGATCGTGTACTCCATCGCCCCGAACTGCTTCAGCTTTTCGACCACCGCCGCGACGGTCGAGCGCTTCTGGCCGATCGCCACGTAGACGCAGATCACCCCCTCGCCCTTCTGGTTGATGATCGTGTCGATCGCGATGGCGGTCTTGCCGGTCGCGCGATCGCCGATGATGAGCTCGCGCTGGCCGCGGCCGATGGGGATCATCGAGTCGATCGCCTTGATCCCCGTTTGCAGGGGCTCCTTCACCGGTTGGCGCTTGATGATGCCGGGTGCCACGACGTCCACCTTGCGGGTCTTCGTGGTTGCGATGGGGCCGAGCCCGTCCACCGGCCGCCCGAGCGCGTCCACCACGCGTCCCACGAGCGCGGGGCCTACCGGCACCTCGAGCACCCGCCCGGTGCGGCGCACCTCGTCGCCTTCGCGCAACACGAGGTAGTCCCCAAAGATCACGGCGCCGATGTTGTCCTCTTCGAGGTTCAGGGCCTGGCCGACGACCTTGTCCCCCGTGTCCGACGACGTGAACTCGAGCATCTCGCCCGCGAGCGCCGCGGCGAGGCCGTAGATCCGGGCGATGCCATCCTTGACCTCGAGCACGGTCCCCACCTCCCGGACGTCGAGTTCGGCCAGGTCGGCCGCCTGGATTTCCCTGAGCAGGACCTCCTTCAGCTCACCGGGGCGGAGGATGGAATCGGAAGCCATGTGTTTTGGGGGGGTTGGAGTTTGTGAATTTTATCACATGGGGACGCTCCCCAGCAACCCGACGGGGGGGAGGGGGGCAGGGGCAGCTCATGGACGCGAGCGCGTCCTTCCTCTAATGAAGCCTCCGAGCACGCCGCGGGGGCCGACCTCGCGAAGCTCCTGGAGCGTCACCCCGGCGACGCGACGGGCGGCGCCGGCGAGGTGGCTCGCCGAGGCATAGCCGAGGATCGCGACCACGGCGCGTACCGTGTAGCCCGGATTGGCGAGCAGATCGGCGGCGCACGCCGCCCGGGCGAGGTCGATGACGCGCTTCAAGTTGGGGGCGCCGCCGGCCGCGAATTCGCGCGACAAGTGCTCGCGGGTGACCCGGAGCGCGGCGGCGAGCTGGGCGGTTGTCGTCGGGTGCCCGACCCGACGGAGCACCTCGTCCCACACGGCGAGTTGCAGCCGGTCGGTGAGGCGGAGCAGGCGCGGCGCGTCGGCGAGGGCCTGGCGCCGCGCCACCTGCGCTGTGCGCGCGGCCACCCACTCCCCTGCGATCGCATTGTCCACCCCTTCCACCAGCACGCCGGCGAAGCCCGAGGTGTGGCACGTGGCGAGGAGCCCCCCGTCATCGGGGCGCAGGGGTGAGAGCACGAACATCGGGATGTGGGGGAATCGGGCGGGCCAGGCCAGGGCGGGGGGGGCCGCCTTGACGTCCAGCACCACCGCGTCGACGAGGCGCTGGTACAGGAGCCGCTCGACGGCCGCGAGGGTGCGGCACAGGCGCACGCTCCCCGCCGCGCGTGGATAGCCTCGCTTCACAGCGCGCCGCGGCTCGGCGCGAGGGTGGAACACCGGGACGACGGCCGTCATGCGGGAGTGTCCCCACCCGTTCCTTCTCCCTCGCTCGCTTCGACCTGGGCGAGCGTCTCTACCATCGCCGCTGCCTGCTCGAGGACGAGCCGCGCATTGTCGTAGGAGATCGTCGTCCGGGCGGCCTCGAGCGCGAGCCACGCGCAGTCGGTGATCCCTTCCTCCTGCTGGGGGACAGGGTCGCCGCGTTTCGACTCGAAGAGAAAGAAGTGGCAGTACTTGTGGATCGTCTTCCCGCGGAAGCGGAAGTACCAGTCGATGACGCGGATCGGTCCGTGCAGGATGAGATCTTCGAGTCCCGTCTCCTCGGCCACCTCGCGTCGGGCCGCCACGGCCGGCGGCTCGCCGACCTCGAGATGGCCCTTGGGGAAGCCCCAATTGCGGTAGGCATCCCGAATCAGCAGGAACAGCGGCGCGCCCTGGGGGCCGCGGCGGAACACGGCGCCCCCAGCCGAGGTCTCGCGCTGCGCGCGTCGCGCACGGCGTGGCATCGCGCGGCTCCTAGAACACGCTGAACGAGAAGTACTTCCGAGGGTTCGCCTGGATGTCGGAGAGGAGCTGGCGCAGCTGGATCATGGTGAGCGTGGTCTCGCGGTACAGGGTCGAGTCCGACACGAGCAAGCCGAGCGTGCCGCTGCGGCTGGCGATGCGCGACATCACGCTGTCCGCGGAGACGAGCACGCGCACGAGGCTTTCCTGGTTCTTGTGGGCCGCGCCGACGACGTCGCGGAAGTCTTGCGAGGCGGCACGGAGGTTGGTGCTCGTGGTGGCGGAGTTGTTCAGGATGGTGGCGAGCTGCCCTTGGGTGGTGGCCGAGTCGACGCGGCCCAGCGTGGTCTCGAGCCGGGTTGCGGCCTTGGCGAGGATGTCGGACCCCTGGCGCAGGTTCGAGCCCACGGACCCGATGACCACGGCCTGATCGTTGGTGACGCGCACCAGCTTGTCGGCCACCTGGCCGAAGTCCTTGATGGACCGACGCAGCTCGAGGACGGCCTCCGAGTCGAAGGCGCTCTGGATGCGGGTCGAGACGGTGGCGATATCGGTGGCGATGCGGCTCGCTTGCGCCGTGAGTTGCCCGATGTCGGGGAGCGTCGCGCCGGGCCACTTCCCGCTGCCCGCCGCTTGCGCTTCCGCGATGGCCTCCTTGATGTTCGGATCGTTGGGAAGCTGATCGAGTGGGACGAGCGAGGCGGCCCATTCCCCGAACAGCGAGGCGGACGCGGCGATCACGGCGGGCTTCGGCGGGGGCTGGGTGCCGGCGTAGAGCTTCAGCTCCGTTTCGACCCAGTTGCCCGTGGCCAGGCGGATCGCTTCCACCCGCCCCACGCGCACGCCCCGCAGCACGACCGGGTCGCCGACGCTGAGCCCCCCGACCGTGCGGAACCGCGCCGTGTAGACTGCTTCCGTCCGCCCGAGATGGGTGCCCGAGAGCCAGAGCGCGCCGGCGACGACCACGGTGAACGCGACGATCACCACGACGCCGACCGCGAACTCGTTCTCGCGCTTCACGCCGGGCGCCCCTCGATGAACTGCCGTACCACGGGGTCCTCCGTCTCGCGGATCTGTGCCACGGTGCCTACCTGTCGGATCTTGCCGTCGTACAACATCGCGATACGGTCGCCCACGGTGTAGGCGCTGCGCATGTCGTGGGTGACGACGACGCCGGTGACGCCAAGGTGCTTCCGCGTTCGCACCAACAGCTCATCGATCACCGCCGACGTGACGGGGTCGAGCCCCGTCGTCGGTTCGTCGTACAGGATGTAGCGCGGCCTGAGGGCGATGGCGCGGGCGATCCCGACGCGTTTGCGCATCCCGCCGGAGAGTTCGGCGGGATAGCGATCCTCGGCTCCCGTCAGGTCGACGAGGGCGAGTGCCTCGCGGACGCGCGCGGCGATCGCGTCCTCGCCCAAGTCGCGCCGCCGCAGGCCCAGGGCGACGTTTTCGAACACCGACATCGAGTCGAACAGCGCGGCGAACTGAAAGACGAACCCGATCTCGCGGCGCAGCGCTGTAAGGGCCGCGCGATCGAGCAGCGACACCGCCTGGCCGTCAACGATGACGTCCCCCGCATCGGGCTGCAACAGCCCCACGACGTGCTTCAGCGCCACGCTCTTCCCGGTGCCCGAGTACCCGATGATGACGATGGTTTCGCCGTCCTTGACGTGCAGGGTGAATCCCGCGAGCACGGGCCGACCATCGAACGCCTTGTGCAGATCGCGAAACTCGATCACCGCAGGAGCACCAGGGCCCAAAACGCGTCGAGCACGAGGAGCAGCACCGCCGAGTACACGACGGCGCGGGTCGTGCTGCGGCCCACTCCCTCTGCGCCGCCGCGGGTGGAGAGGCCCACTACACATCCGACCAGGGTGATGGTGCAGCCGAAGGTGGCGCTCTTGAAGAGGCCGAACCACGTGTCCTTGACGCGGTAGAAGAGGCGCAGGCCTTTCACGAACTCTTGCGTCGAGAGATCGAGCAGCGCGAAACTCGCGAGCCAACCGGTAACAATGCCGGTGAGAACGGCCAAGGCGACGACGACGGGGACCATCGTCGTGCCAGCGAGCACGCGTGGCAGCACGAGAAAGCTCTGGGGGTCGTAGGCCAGGGTCTCGAGCGCATCGACTTGTTCGGTGACTTTCATGGTGCCGAGCTCCGCAGCCATGCTGGCGCCCACGCGGCCGGCGAGCGCGAGGCCGGCGAGCACCGGGCCGAGCTCCAGCATCATCGACTTGCCGACGAGGGTGCCGACGAAGTAGAGCGGGACCGCGCCGGTGAAGGTGTAGGACGCCTGGAGGGCGAGGACGACGCCCGTGAACGCCGCGATGAAGAGGGCCACCGGGAGGGAGTCCACCCCGACGCGCCGCATCTGGACGAAGGTCAACCGTCCCCACACCGCCACGTCCGGCACGGCACGCACCAGGTCCTGCACGAATTGGCCGAAGCCGCCGACGGCCTTGATCGCGTCGACGGTTCTTCGGCCGAGCCGCTCGATCACGCGGCCTAAACTACGTCACGCTCGCTCGCGGCGCCAAGCAGACCAAAACGAGACGTGGCCGGCGGGGGGGGCCCACCGGCCACGCAGAGTGGCCTGTGCTCGGACAGCGGCGGCGCCTAGGCCGCGAAGCTCGCCAGCGCCTTGCCGACCTCGCCGTCCCGCAGCCGCTTGAGTGCCCGATCGCGGAGTTGGCGCACTCGCTCGCGGGTGACGCCGAGCATGCCGCCGATCTCCTCGAGCGTGTGCTCGCGGCCCCCGTCCAGGCCGAAGTAGAGGCGCAACACCTTGGCGTCGCGCCGCTGCAGCGTGGACAGCGCTTGCTCGATCTCATCGGACAAGAAGCGATCCATCGCCTGATCTTCCGTGTCGGGAAGGTCTTCGGCGATGAAGCGCTCGATCAGCGACCGGTCGCCATCGGGGTCGAGCGGCGCATCGAGCCGCACGTCGCCCGTGTTGAGCGCGGCGAGCGACTGCACCACCTCGAGCGACAGCTTCGTGGCGTCCGCGATTTCCTCCGGCGTGGGTTCACGCCGCAGCGTCTGCCGCAGGTACTCCGCCGTGCGGACGATGCGAGAGAGATCGGCGGTGCGGTTCAACGGCACTCGCACCGTGCGGCCCTGACGCGCGAGCGCGGCGAGGATCGCCTGGCGGATCCACCACACGGCGTAGGAGATGAACTTGACCCCCTGGTCCGGATCGAACTTCCGGGCAGCCGTGAGCAACCCCACGTTACCCTCGCCGATCAGGTCGGTGAGGGGCAGGCCGCGGTTCTGGTACTTCTTCGCGACGGAAATCACGAAGCGCAGGTTGCGCTTCACGAGCTCCTGCATCGACTCCTGGTCGCCGGCGCGCACTTTGCGGGCGAGCGCGATCTCCTCCTTCTGGGTCAGGAGGGGCGTCTTCGACACCTCATGGAGGTACTGATCGAGAATGTCGCGCTCGTGCTCGTGGCTGCCGAGGCCGGCCAACAGGCCGCGGCGCCGCCCGCGCTTCTTGGCAGGCTGCGGCTTCGCGGCCGCGGCGGGCGTCGCGCTCGCCTGGCCTCGCGCCCCGGCGCGGGCCTTCGCTCGCGTGGGCGTGCCGGTCTTCTTACTTCGCGTGTGCTTGGACATGTCTATGGTCTCAGGCCGCCCACTTGATACCCTTGCGGGCGCGGAAAAGTTCGCCTAAGGGCGTGTCATGCCTTGACATCCCTATAACGCGCCGGTAAGATGCCGTGTTCCCGCCGGAGCGTATTTCGGGGGCCCAATATAACGGGGGCGTAGCTCAGTTGGGAGAGCGCGTGAATGGCATTCACGAGGTCAGGGGTTCGATCCCCCTCGCCCCCATACCCTCTGGGCGCGCAACAACCCGAGACGCGAGCGCGTCCTCAAGACGAGTGGTCCACACGGGACGGGTTTCAGATTAGATTGGGGACGCCCTGGCAGGGCGTGGCGGAACGGGCCGAGGCGATTCCGGGTGTTGCGGTTGCGCTACTCGTCCCATTCTTTGCGGGAATAGCTCAGTTGGTAGAGCACAACCTTGCCAAGGTTGGGGTCGCGGGTTCGAGTCCCGTTTCCCGCTCTGCCGA
>DATLKW010000439.1:0-2885 GCA_035538175.1 Gemmatimonadales bacterium
ACAGGAGGGCGAGGAATAAGAGCGCGCCCCACGCGTAGATCCCGGCCCCAAGCAGCGCGCGCCGCCGCTCGTAGGCGCCCACGGTGAGGAGTCCCGAGGTCGCGACGCCCGCGACGCTCGTGAGCGCGTACCACGCGACCCGATTGGCGATCGCGGGCGGACGGGTGAGGAGCACGCACCAGGCGGGGTAGACGAGCAAGTAGTAGTGCGTGTGGGCCACAGGGGAGAGGAACACCGCGACGACCATCATGATCGCGAGATCGGCGCGGGGGTCGCCGCCCTGCGTCCCTAGCGCCCAGAGCGCGCCCCCGAGTGCGCCGAGCTCCAGGATCGCTTGCCAGGGGAGCGGCACTCCGAAGCGGAACAGCAAGGCTGGGAGCGACTGGCTTCGCCCGTGCATCTCGGGGATCGCGGCGAGGCCCATCGACCACCACCGCGCCAAGGTGCCTGGCATGTCGTCCGGGGCGGCGACGAGTGCCGCGACGAGGGTCAACCCGAGCGCCGTCCCGACTCCGACCGCGAGTGCGCGCCATTGCCGGCGCCAAGCGAGATAGGCGAACAGCAGGCCCGGGAACGCCTTGAGCGCGGTCGCGAGGCCGAGCGCGACGCCGGCGCGGGCGTCGCGGCCCGCCGCCAGCTCGTCGCCCGCGAGGACCAGGAGCGCGAGAAGGAGGGCGTTCAGGTTCAGGTACTCGAAGTTCGTCTGGAGCGGCATGGCGACAGCGGCGATCGCCACGAGCGCGGCACGGCTGTAGCGCGCGTGTGACCGGCACACCGCGAAGGCGAACGCGGCCACGTTGAGGAGCGTGAAGCACGCCTTCGCCAGCGACAGACTGACGGCGGCGAGCCAGGCGAACGGCACCAGCAACACGAGTGTGAACGGCGGCCACCACTGGCCAAAGTTCGGCGCGCGACTCGTGTAGAGCGGCTCGTGGCCGAGCAGGCGGCGCACGAGCTCCAAGTGCACCTCCAGATCGGCCCCTTTGTTGATCCCGATCGGGATCAGCACGACAGCGTACAGGACGGCGAGCGCGATGAGGATGCGACGCTCGCGGGGTGAGACCACCGGCGCCCGCGACGCGGGCGTGGCGCTTGGGGCGGGATCGGGGGTCGGCACGGACCAATGCTGGGGCCCGATCGGGGACATCGCCAGAGCCGACGCCCGGTGACCTCACCGCGTGTGACCCAGCCGACAGCCCCGAGTGTGCGCTCGGCGCCACGTTTCGTGTGCGCCCTGCCAAGTCGCACAGTTTCCCCAAACGCAGCACACTGAGTTGGGAGGGCGATCCATGCCGCCGGTCGAGCAATGGGCTCGGACGCGGGTCCGCACGTGTCGCGAACTGAGACGCGGCGCCTGGTACCGCGTGCTGCGAGCGACGCCGCTTGAGGGGACCCTCGAAGTGCACCGCCACCACGTCACCGTGCCCCGAACATTCTTGCAGATCCTGCCGTTTCGCCCGCAGCTCTGGTCCGTCGTCCCGAGGCTCCCCAGCGCTCCGCACCCACCGCTTGCCTGGGGATCGAGCTACGGCGTGTGCCCGAGCTGCTGTGCGCGGGCCTCGCTCGGCCAGCACGCCCTGACGCTGTGTTGCCCGCGCTGCAACACCACGTTTCCGGTGGCGTGGGAGGACTCGGGGTTGCGGGCGTTCGAGGGGCGCCGAACGGGGACGAGTCGCGATCTCGGCGCCTCGATGAGCGAGGCGTAGCGACCGCGCTGGACTGTGCCTTGGCCGCCGGAGCGGCGGTCCAGCCCGGCGCGAGGTTCCCGCACGATACGTAGGCCGGCGCTCTGGTGACGGTCGACGGTACGTCGACCCCTCACCGGGGGATCGCACTTCCACTGTCGGGCCAGTTCGTAACCGGTTCCAGAGGGCGTGCTCGCCGTCACTCGCTCTAGTCGCACCGGCGTTCTCCTCGCTGCGCCACTCGATCACTGCTAGCGCGCGGCCGCAACGGGTTTGGAATCCGCCCTGCGGTGGCCCGCGGCTGTCTGCCGCCTGGGCGCGAGCATCGCTACGATTCGGGGCACCATGGCAATCCTTGGCGTCGTACTCGCGGCCTTGGTCGTCCAGACCCCCACTGGCCGAACGGCCCCGCCAGCCCACCACGCTCCAACGGTCGGGCTCGCCCTGAGCGGCGGGGCGGCGCGGGCGCTCGCGCACATCGGGGTGCTGAAGGTGCTCGAGCAGGCGGGCGTGCCCGTCGACATGGTGGCCGGGACGAGCATGGGCAGCGTGATCGGGGGGCTTTACGCGGTCGGATACGGCGCGGCGCGGTTGGAGACGATCGTCACGGGGCAGGACTGGTCGCGAGTGCTCAGCGATCCCGTGGATCGGCGCGATCTCCCCGTCGCGCGCAAGGAGACCGAGGATCGCTACCTCCTCACGCTCCCGATCTATCACGGCGCCGTGCACCTGCCGCGCGGGGTGGTGCCGGGGGAGCGCGCCTGGGAGTTGTTGACGCGGCTCACGTGGAACGCGCACGCGGTGGGCGATTTCCGCCGGCTGCCGGTTCCGTTCGTGGCGGTGGCGACCGACCTCGAGACGGGCGAAGCCGTGGTGCTCGATCATGGGTTTCTGCCCGACGCCATCCGGGCGAGCATGGCGATCCCGAGCGTCTTTACGCCGGTCGAGCTCGACGGCCGCGTGCTGGTCGACGGCGGCGTCGTGCGCAACCTTCCGGCCGAGGATGTCCGGGCGCTGGGCGCGGACGTGGTGGTCTGCAGTGACGTCACCGATCCGCTCGCGCCGCGCGACTCGATCGAGTCGCTGCTTGACGTGCTCGCGCAATCTGTGGCGTTTCGCACCTGGGATTCGGAAGCCCGGGAGCGGCGCGCCTGCGACGTCCTGATCGCGCCGGACGTGCACGCCTTCTCGACCTTCGCC
>DATLKW010000440.1:0-2451 GCA_035538175.1 Gemmatimonadales bacterium
TCGCCGACCAAGTGCGCGCGCAGTTCGATCGCGTGGTGCTCTGCGGCATGGGCGGCTCGAGCCTGGCCCCCGAAGTGCTGTGGCGCACCTTCGGGTCGGCCAAGGGGCACCCGTCGCTCGTCGTCCTTGACAGCACGCACCCCAGCGCCGTCGCGGCTGCCGCCAGGGGCGGCGACATCGCCAGGACCCTATTCCTTATCTCCAGCAAGTCGGGGACGACTCAGGAATCGGACAGCTTTTTCCGTTACTTCTGGCCGCTGACGGGCGAGCGGGGAGCGCAGTTCGTCGCCATCACCGACCCGGGCACGCCGCTCGCGCACCTTGCCGCTGAGCGCGGCTTTCGCAGGACGTTCCTCAACCCGCCGGACATCGGCGGACGCTACTCGGCGCTGTCCTACTTCGGCCTCGTGCCAGCGGCGCTGATCGGGATCGACGCGGCGACGCTCTTGCATCGGGCGCATCGCATGGCCGAGGCGTGCGCCGCCTGCGTGCCGACGTTCCAGAACCCAGGGGCGCAGCTCGGCGCGATCCTCGGGGAGGGCGCGCTTGCCGGTCGCGACAAGGCGACGTTTGTCCTGTCGCCGGGCGTGGCGAGCTTTGGCCTGTGGGTCGAGCAGCTCATTGCCGAGAGCACCGGAAAGGAAGGGAAGGGGATTCTGCCGGTCGCGGACGAGCCCCTCGGCGGGCCCGACGTCTACGGGCGGGATCGGGTGTTCGTGTCGATGCAGCTCGCGGGGGAAGCGGACCGCGCGACGGACGGGCGGCTCTCGGCCCTGGCCGCGGCCGGGCACCCGGTGGTGCGTCTCGTCCTTGAGGACCGCGACGACGTGGGGCAGGAGTTCTTCCGCTGGGAATTCGCCACCGCGGTCGCTGGGGCCATCCTGCGCATCAATGCCTTCGATCAGCCCAACGTGGCGGAGAGTAAGACGAACACGAAGGCGGTGTTACGGGACCGGCGGCCAGGGTCGCCGGCCGCAACCGTCGCGGACGTCGAGCGGTTCTTCGCCGGGATCAAGCCGGGCGGCTATCTCGCCCTCATGGCGTACGTGGCACCCACCTCCGAGAACGACCGCCGGCTCGCCGCCATCCGACTCGCGCTGCGCGACCGCCTCAAGGTCGCCACGACACTCGGGTACGGCCCGCGGTTCCTGCATTCGACCGGTCAGTTCCACAAGGGCGGCCCACCAGTCGGCCACTTCCTGCAGATCACCGAGCGGGCGGCGGAGGATCTCGCCATTCCGGGCGAGCCGTTCACCTTCGGCGAACTCATCGCTGCGCAGGCGGAGGGGGATCTTCTCGCGCTCCGCCAGCGCGGGCGGCCGGCGATCCGCGTGGACCGACTGGCGCTACTCGAGCGGTGAGCGTCACGCACATCTTCTTCGACGTCGGCGGGGTCCTCGGCACGAACGGCTGGGACGGGGAGCAGCGCGCCGCCGCCGCCCGACAGTTCGGGCTGGATGCGGCCGAGTTCGCCGAGCGCCACGAGGAAGCGGTCTCCACGTGGGAGACGGGCGGCATGACGATTGCCGAATACCTGCAGTGTGCGGTGTTCCACCGGCCACGTGCCTTCAGCGTCGAGGACTTCAAGGCGTTCATGTTTGCCCAGAGCGCTGCCTTCCCGCAGTCAATCGACGTCGCGCGGGCCCTCGCCCAGACGGGCCAGTATCGGCTGATGACCCTCAACAACGAGTCGGCCGAATTGAATGCGTACCGGCTGCGACACTTCGGGCTCACGGAGCTCTTCGTGGCGTTTTTCAGCTCGTGCTGGATGGGTGCGCTGAAGCCGGCGCGCCGGATCTACGAGCGCGCGTTGGCGATGGCGCAGGCGGAACCCAGTCGTTCGATCTTCATCGACGACCGCGCGCGGAACCTGGACGTCCCGCGCATGCTCGGCGTGCAGACGATCTTGTACCGCGGCGCCCCGCAGCTGCGGGAAGATCTCGCTGCGCTGGGTGTGACCCTGTGACGGAGTGGCTCTCCCAATTCCTAACGCGGCACACTTACCGGAGGAGACGTGGCCGACGCATGGGACGCGTGACGCGAGGCCCCTAGGCAAGGCCCCTAGGCAAACTGGGGGAAGAAGTAGGCAGATGATCGGGACTCAACGGTGGCAACGGGGGGTCCCGTTTTGCTTTTCTCGCACGGTGACAACGACTTAGTCTTTTTGCGTCCCATTGCGTGTCGCAGGGCGGAGCGAACCTAGCTATCTTCAACCGTTTAGGACACTTCGACCCCTGTGCGCCTCTCCGAGCTTCTGACGCCCGCCCGCATTCGGGTCCCGCTGCGCGCGACCGATAAAGCGGGCGTGCTGCGGGAGTTGGTGGAGCTCATGGTGGTGCAGGATGGGGGGGCGTCGGAGGAGGTCCTGGGAGCGATCCTCGAGCGCGAGCGGCAGTTCCCGACGGGAATCGGCTACGGGGTGGCGGTGCCGCACGGCAAGAGCCCCGTGCT
>DATLKW010000441.1:0-1735 GCA_035538175.1 Gemmatimonadales bacterium
GCCTCGTTTCGCTACGACGGGATGGCACAGCAGGTGCGCGTCGCGGTGCGGGTGGCACTCGCCCTGGCGAATGCGCCCACCCTGCCCCAATGGCTTCCGCGCTCCGAGTTCCAGCGGCCGCACCCCACGGCAAAGCCCTAACTGCAGTCGATTGCAGCGCTCGTAACTCGCTGTCAAAGCTGGTGATGGAACGCTGCGCTCGCAGGAGCCCGGTGCCTCTGGCCGACCGGCGGAGCGCTCGTTAGTTTGCGCCCGCTTTTTGACAGCTGCACTCCCCGTACCTCGGAGCGCACGCCTGGACGTTCCAACCTCCCATCGGCTGCCGCTGTCGTGGTTAGTGGAGGCGGCCAGCCCGCCGCTGGTGTACCGAGCCTACGTCGACGTGGTGCCGGAAACCGCCCGGGATCCGGAGCGGCTCGCATCGCTGCGCCAGGCGGCACTCGGCTACAAGCCGGCGCAGGCGATCGCGCGGCGCCAGAAGGCCAGCGGCCTGTGGGGTCCAAACCTGCTCGCCCCGGGACCATCGAAGGCGTACGGCTGGAACGAAGCGGGCACGGTGTATCAGTACCGCCGTCTGCTCGAGCTCGGGTGGCCGCCCACCGAGCGCGCGTTCCGGGATGCGGACCGCTTCTTGTTCCAGTTGCTGTCGCGCATCGAGCCCGACGATCCGGACCGCAGCGTCGCCCAGCGGGCCCAGGAGCTGCTCGTCGAGTTTCACAAGCCTGCCAAGACCGACCCCGGGCTCGGCCGCTGGGCGCGCCGCGTGAGCCGCGAGGCCGCCGCCTGCGCCCTCGCCCGGGGCGGTCACAGCGACGATCCGCGCGTGCGCGGGATGGCCCACTCGATCGCGAGCAACATCTCGCTCTATTTGCGCAGCGAGCTCGCCGCGAAGCCGTTCAAGAAGGCGCACGGCAAGACGGTGCTCGACCCGCTCGCCCGTCCGCCCACCATCTTCGCCATCGAGATGCTGGCCTTCCTGCCCCCGGTGCAGCGCGAGCGGGCGGGGTTCATCGAGCGGCTGGGTCAGTACTTCGCCACGCCCACGCCGCGGCGCGCGTTCTCCATCCTCGCCGGGAAGAAGGTCCTGAAGCCGCTGTTCGAGCTGCTGGGCGACCCGGTGCGCTCGGACGCCCAGGGGCATGTGTCGGACATCCCCCTCGCGCTCTACTGGCTCGAATTGCTCGTCCGCCTGGGACTCGTGCGACAGATTCCCAGCGCGAGCCGGGTGCTCGCGCGCCTCTTCAGCGAGTGCGACGAGCGGGGCATCTGGAGCCCGAAGAGCCTGCGCGCCCTGCCGCGGGCGACGAGTCCGCTTACCGCCCACTACTTCCCGCTTGAGGGGCCGGGGCGGAGCCCGGCGCAGCGCCAGACCGACGTGACGTTTCGCCTCGCCTTGATCGCCAAGCTCCTCGGGCTTCCCGTCGAAGTCGTGTAGCCCCCTTGTCGGGCGTGATACGTAGTAGTATCTACTACTACTACCGATGCCCGCCGTGGTGGATCTGACGCCCTTCGGCTTCACGCCGACCGAGTCCCAGGTGTACGGCGCCCTGCTGCGCTTGGGCCCCGCGACGGGGTACGCCGTGGCGCACGCCAGCCACATCGCGAGCGCCAACGCCTACGCGGCGCTGGAGGGATTGGCGGGGCGCGCCGCCGCGGTCCGCGTTCCCGGTCGGCCGCTGCGCTACCGCCCCGCCGACCCCCGCGCCCTGATCGCGCAGCTCGCGACTGAGCAGGG
>DATLKW010000442.1:0-5196 GCA_035538175.1 Gemmatimonadales bacterium
GGAGGGCTCGGTAGCGCTCGAGTCTCAGTTGGCCGGTGGGGTCATCGAGACTCGACGCGGCAGCGCCCGAGCGCAAGAACATGCCCAGCGGCATATGGCGCTTCCAGAATTCCATCGGTTCGCCGAAGATCCGCGTCTCGACGCGCTGGGCGCGCAGGTGCGCCGCAGCGGCCAATCCGTACGGCCCCGCGCCGATGATCGCGACCTGACAAGACGCATCGCTGTCCCGCATGGCCCTTCCCCCAGGGTGCCGAGTCGTGAGTCGCCCCCGACTGAGCAAGCCGGATGCCGCGTTGGCCAAACCCGAGCAGTGGCGCAACGTGTTGCCTGAGCGCCGGTTGGGCGAACCCGCGTCCTGAGGGGTGAGGGCTCGCTCTCGGACTTGTGTCGCACCGCGCGCACCGACCACAGAACTGTAAGTAGGTGGCTACGGCGATCATGGCACGATTGGAGGCGGTGGGTGGTGCGTCCCCGAGCCCCGCTGGGCCAGAGCGGCGCGGCGCGCGCCAGGTACCCACGGGTGCCCCAGAGCGAGTCGCCCACCCGTACGCCCTGCTCACTCGAGAAGCTGCCTTGAGATAGGCGCCCCGGACCGACCTCGCACAGCAGGATGTGGTGTGTAGCGCTGGGGCGCGTATTGCACCACGTCGCGCGCAAGATGTCCCACCCTGCCTCCGGCGCGCACTAGCCTTCCGGCGACCGCGCGCGCAGAATCTGCCGATGCGCCGCTTCCTCCTCTGGGCCCTTCTCCTGAACGGTGTAACCGTTGGTCACGCCCAGCAGGCCACGGACACGACGCTGACGCTCGAAGGGTTCTTGCAGAACGACGACCAAACCAAGGTCTGGACGATTGTCACGCCCTTGCCGCTCCAGGCTCTCGGGGTGCGGACGTTTGTTCTCCAGGTGGTCGGCAAGGCGGAACGCTGGAGTCGGCTGCGCAACCAGTACGTCGTCGCGCGCGGGCGGGTGGCGCCCGTTCCGTGGGGTGGCTCTCCGGGGATCGGGATTGACGTAGCGAAGATGGACGCAGCGGTCCCACCGCGGACGGCCCGTGTGACCGTCGATCATGGGGTGACGTTGCACGCTGAGGTCACGCTCTCGGTGATTCCCGATCGATTTGCGTGGCGGGACACTTCGGGCGCCGAGACGGGCGTGAACCCTATTCTCCTGTTCACGATCGTGAACCGGCGGGAGACGCCGATCTTGTTCATACTGCCCACGAACCGGTTCCTGTGCATCTCGATTGGAGAGACGTCGGGCGGTTCTCACTGGGACTCGACCACTTACGTCCTCAACCCTGACGCGCGGCGCTTTGCGGTGTCGCGGGGCGGTCTCTTTCGCGAGGCGATCCCGGTCTCCGCGACGGTCGCCGGTCGCCCGGGCAGCTATCGCGCCCGAATGGCGATTTGCGACGTCCAGGACTACGACATCACCGCGGAGTTCGACGTTCGGTAGCGAGCAGCCGTCGGATGCGCTGGAAGACGGCCCACCACATCTTTCTCGTCAGTTTCCCAGTGTTCGTGTTCTGTCGGCTTGGATGATAGGACGCGACGAGGACGGTGCCGTCGGGAAGGGTTGTCACGCTGCCGTGTCCGAACGGGGGCCGAGCGCGTGGCGGGAGCAGCTCCCACCAACCGCGCGACTTGAGCCAGCTCTCGTGGGCGATCCGGCCGAGCGTGAGAACGACGCGCACGCGGGAGAGGAGGCGCGTCTCGGCCGCGAGATACGGGCGGCACCGCGCGAGCTCGACCCCGCGGGGTTTGTTGTCGGGGGGCGCGCAGCGGACGGCGGCGCTGATGTAACAGTCGCTGAGCGTGAGCCCGTCGTCGCGCGAGCGGGACCAGGGTGCGCTCGCGAATCCCGCGCGGTGGAGGGCTGCAAACAGCCAGTCGCCGCTCGAGTCTCCGGTGAACATCCGCCCCGTGCGGTTCGCCCCGTGGGCCGCGGGGGCGAGCCCCACGATAAGAAGGCGGGCTCGCGGGTCGCCGAACCCTGGAACGGGTTTCCCCCAATAGGTACAGTCGCGAAACTCGAGCTTCTTCTCTCGAGCGACGCGGCGGCAGTAGGCGCGGAGCCGCGGGCATCGTTCGCACGCTACGACAGCGCGGTTGACGCGCGAGAGCGGCGTCAGGCGAGACATCGGGGGCAACGTTGGCGGTCCGGGGGACACAGGGTGGACACGGTGCTCGGGTCCGACTCGTGAAGCGGGCGCGAGTAGCCTAGCGCTTGACGAGCTGCCGCCGATCGGGGCTGGTGCGGCGATCCAGCCCTGCGCGCCGTTCGGCAAGGCGCCGTCGTCCTCGGCTTACCCGCGCCGAAGCGCGCCGCCGATCGGCGACGCGACGATCCCACGGACGGCGTCGGCTCGTGAGGAGTCGCCGCTGGGCGGTCCGTCGGTCGGGTTGGAGCTCGCCCGGACTGCGGGCTTCTTCGCGCCCTCGACCCTCCGACAGTCGCACGGCGTCCCCCTCGTCCCACGCGACCTCGAACAGCCCGTTGCACCCCGGGCAGCGCATCGTAGCTGGGGAGGCGTCGAAGGGCACGCGACGGCGGCAGTTCGGGCAGACGCCGTAGCAGGCCCAAGCGGCCGGAGCTCCGCCCGAGACGGCGCGCGGGTCCCGGACCACGGTCCACCGACTCGGAGGGGCATAGGTGAACTGCAGCAGGGATCGGGAGACGGTCATCGACCGGTGACCGACCTGAAGAAGGGCTTCTTGCGGTCCGAGGCGAAGCACGCGGTACCAGGCGCCGCGGCGGAGGCGCCCCGTCACGCCCGCTCGCAGGCGAGCCCAGTTCCCTGCCGTCACCTGAATTCTCGCGTCATGAGGTCGGTCGATGAAGACGAGGGCGCGTAGCATCGCTGCGCAACGTCCCGATGTCAAACAGACCGACACAAGCACCGCGGAGGCAAGTTGCTCCAAAGGAGGACCGACGGCTCCAACCCGCTAGAGAAGGTCGTCGCGGAGCAGACCGCGTGGCCGCGAGCAGACGAGGCGCTCACCAAGCGGATCGAAGCGCTGGCCTGGAGCTTGTGGCATTCATCTGTTGACTGCGACAAGCAACCATACGCCGAGACCGAGAACAGCGGCGCCCACGCCGACGCGCCGGAGAACGACGAGCATAGGGATCCCCTGAACGAGAACGCATCTCGACGGATCCGATGGATCAAAGTAGACATTGACCGACGTACCGCTGAGATACCGGTTAAACCGAGCTTGCGCCTCCGGCTGGCGCTGCCGTAGGATCCCTGGCGGTCCCTCGGCCTGACCTCCAAGATGGAATCGTCCCGGGCCCGCGAGCGCTCTGCTGGCTGACGTCCTCACTCGCCTACACGCCGCCCTCGCCGACCGCTACACGATCGAACGTGAACTCGGTCGCGGGGGGATGGCGACCGTCTACCTTGCGTACGATCACAAACACGACCGCGCGGTTGCTATAAAGGTCCTGCGCCCGGAGCTGGCGGCTTCCGTCAGCGCCGAGCGCTTCGTGCGGGAGATCAAAATAGCGGCCCACCTGCAGCATCCACACATCCTGCCGCTCCACGACTCCGGACAGGCAGACGGGCTCCTCTATTATGTCATGCCCTACGTCGAGGGCGAATCGCTGCGGGACAAGCTCAAGCGCGACGGGAGACTGCCGATTAGTGATGCAGTGCGGATGCTCGGCGAGATCGTGGACGCCCTCGCCGGCGCACACGCGCACGGCGTTGTCCACCGCGATATCAAGCCTGAGAACGTGATGCTGTCTGGGCGCCACGCGCTGGTCACGGACTTTGGGTAGCCAAGGCAGTCAGCGACGCCACGGGACAGCAGACCCTGACGACAATTGGAGTCGCTCTGGGCACCCCCGCGTATATGGCTCCCGAGCAGGCGGCGGCCGACCCGCATGTAGACCACCGGGCGGACATCTACGCGGTAGGGGCCTTGGCCTACGAGATGTTGACGGGCCAGCCTCCGTTCACCGGTGACACACCGCAGAGTGTGCTCGCCGCTCATGTCACTGTGGTGCCGGCGCCGGTGACGCGTTACCGCGGCGAGGTACCAGCAGCGCTCGCCGAGACCGTCATGCGCTGTTTGGCGAAGCGGCCGGTGGATCGCTGGCAGTCGGCTAACGAGGTACTCGCACGGTTGGAGACCTTCGTGACACAGGAGGGAACGCGAGCGCCGCTATCCGGGGGTAAGAGGCGTGTCATAGTCGTCGGGCTTCTGGCGCTGGTCGTGACCATGGCCGGGATCGTCGCTACAGTGCCGTCCTTGCGTTCCTTGATCCTGGGTCGCCAGAGTTCGACGATTTCCATTGCTGAAACACAGAACCCCGTGGCCCCTCCAGTTCGGGCGACAGACAGTCGCACGAGCGCCGTGCTACCGTACTGGTCGCTCTCCGCGCTTAATCTCGTTCTCCTCCTCGCCCTCGCCGCGACCCTCCTCGCTCTCGACCCCCGAGGCGCCGCGGTCCGAGCGTTCGCTGTCGTGCTTGTGCTTCGTGGCATCGTCGGCGTCACGGCGACGCTGGGTGACGGCGCGCCTTTCGCGATCGCCCGGTGGGCCGTCCCGTTGGATGCCGCGTCCTCAACGCTGCTCTCCGGCGCGCTCGCGATCTTCGTCCTGCTTTACCCGAAGCGGCGGGTGTGGGCTAGCCGGCTCCTCTTCGGTGCGATCGCGCTGGTCACGTTCGCCCTTGCGGGCATCGCGCTCGCGGTGCCCTCGGCGTTCGGCGTCTTCTCGAGCGCACCCAACGGGACCTTAGGCGTCGTCTCCCCCGGACCGTTTCTCTGGGAGCGCGCCGCGTACATCGGGGCGATCGCCGGGAGCGCGGCCATCCTGGCCGTCGAGCACGCGCGGCTCACGAGGCCCGCGCTGCGTCGGTCCGTTCTCCTGCTCGGCATCGCCCTCGCCACCTTCCCGATCGACGTCGGAGCGACGATCGTCGGGCTGCCGTCTTCCGTCTCGCGCGCTGCGCTCATCGCTTATGGTGGCGCACCGGCGGCCGCCCTTGTGGTCGTCTCGGGCGCGATCGCTCTTGTTGTTGCGCTCGTCTTCGCGGCGACTGAGCTTCGCCATGGCGACCGTCGATCGGCCGTAGGCACGCTCCTCGCGTGCGGTATCGCGGCGGCGTCCGGCCTCGCGGGTGCGCGCTTTGGGGCCGCGCCGACTTTCGCGGGCTCGGTGAGCTTCGTGCTGCGAGGGCTGTGGCGGT
>DATLKW010000443.1:0-1931 GCA_035538175.1 Gemmatimonadales bacterium
TGGACGTAGACCTCTACGAGCTCGAGCCTGAGGAGCGTAAGCACGTGAAGAACACGCCGGGCTCGCTCGTCGAGTCGCTCGCGGCGCTCGAGGCGGATCACGACTTCCTGCTCCAGGGCGGCGTGTTCACCCAGGACGTGATCGACACCTGGGTCGCCTACAAGCGGGCGAAGGAAGTGGATCCAGTCGCGCTGCGGCCGCATCCCTACGAGTTCTTCCTGTATTACGACGCGTAGGGGATTGGCCGGGCAGGCCGACAACGGGCGGCGGGCGCTGGTCCCGCCGCCCGTTGACCGCCTCCTCCCCCCCTACACCGGACCCTATCTTTCCTGGTGCCCATGACCGCCACCGCTGCGGGCACCCGCGACATCCTCGCCGAGCTGAAGCAACGCCGCGTGCGGTTCCTGTTACTCCAGTTCACCGACCTCTTGGGCGTGAACAAGGCGGTCGAGGTCCCCACGTCGCAGTTCCCCAAGGCGTTGGCGGGCGAGGTGACCTTCGACGGCTCCGCGCTCGAGGGCTTCGCGCGCGTGGCCGAGGCCGACGCGCTGCTCGTCCCGGATCTCGCCACCTTCCGGGTCTTCCCGTGGGAGAGCGCGGTCGACGGGTCGGGGAACGGGACGAGCGACGGGGTGGCGCGGCTCATCTGCGATATCCGTTATCCGGACGGTCGCTCGTTCGAGGGCTGCCCCCGCACGACGCTCCAGCGCCAGATCACGCGCGCTGCCGACGCGGGCTTCACCCTGCACGTGGGCTGCGAGGTCGAGTTCTTCCTCTTCGAGCAGGGGCGCACCGGGGAGCCGACCACCCGGACGCTCGACGCCGGGAGCTACTTCGATCTCGGGCCGGCGGACAAGGGCGAGCGGGCGCGTCGCATCATCGTCGCGGCGCTCGAGGACATGAAGCTCGGCTCGGAGGCGTCGCACCACGAAGTGGCGCAGGGGCAGTACGAAATCGACCTCGGGTACGCCGATCCCCTCACCATGGCCGACCACGTCGCCACCCTGCGGTTCGTCGTGCGCTCCCTCGCCGGGCACCACGGGCTCGTGGCGACCTTCATGCCCAAGCCGGTCTACGGCCGCAACGGCTCGGGGATGCACACGCACCAGGCCGTCTACGCCAAGGGGAAGAACGCCTTCTTCGACGCCAAGGGCGCGATTCAGCTGTCGGACATCGGGCGCTCCTATATCGGCGGCCTGTTGCGGCACGCACGCGGCTACTGCGCCGTCACGAACCCGCTCGTCAATTCATACAAGCGGCTCGTGCCCGGATTCGAGGCGCCGATCAACGTGTCGTGGTCCACGCAGAACGTGTCACCGCTCGTCCGCGTCCCGGCGCAGCGGGGCGACGCGACGCGGTGCGAAAACCGCATGCCCGACCCGAGTGCGAATCCGTACCTGGCCCTCGCCGTCCAGATGGCCGCCGGCCTCGACGGCATCGACGGGAAGCTCGACCCCGGAGAACCCGTCAACAAGAACATCGCGCGCATGTCGTACCGCGAACGCCGCCGTCTCCGCATCGACGACCTGCCGCGCGACCTCCACGAAGCGCTCGACTACCTGGAAAAGGACGCCGTGATCCGGGAGGCGTTGGGCGATCACATTTACGAGCGGTACCTGGACGCGAAGCGCGAAGAGTGGCAAGCCTACATCGGGCAAGTGAGCGAATGGGAGCTCGAGCGCTATCTGGGGCAATACTGACGGCGTAGGCCCGCGCCGGGCGCGGGCGCTCAGGGCCACGCCCCCCTCGAGGCATCGCCATCCCCTGCTCCGGTTCCGCGTCGGCTTGGCCGGCGTGGCGCTCGCCGCCGCGTGCCAGGCGATCCCCCACCAGGAGGACACGCGAGGCGTGCAGCATGCGGCCCGCTGGGAGTGGCACGGGCGCATCGTGGTCGCAGAAGATCCGACGGTCACGATCGCGCGACTCTCGAT
>DATLKW010000444.1:0-6439 GCA_035538175.1 Gemmatimonadales bacterium
GACCGCTGGCCCGTCGTGCGCGAGGCGGCGGCGAGCCAGCGCCGGACGCGCCGCGCGCGCTGGGGTGCCGCGGGCCTCGCGGCGGCGGCGCTCGTGGCCGGACTCCTCATTGGTCCGTCGCTCGAACACCGCGACGCGGAGGCCGCCGAGCTCGCTCAGGCGAAGGCGGAGTCGGCGACCCTCGAGGAGCAACTCGATCGCTATGATCCGGACGCGCGCGTCATGAGCGGCCGCACGGCGGCCCTCGCGGCGGCGCTCGAGGATCGCATCGCGATGATCGACGGGGCGCTCGCCCAGCTCGGTCCACCAGATGCCCAGCCGCGGCCCGCCGAGCTCGTCAACCTGTGGCGCCAGCGCGTCGACCTCATGCAGCAGCTCGTCGGCGTGCGCGTGGCCCGGACCACCTACATCGGACTCTAGGCAAGGGAGGAACATCGGTTTATGCAGCGTACGTTTGGCAGCATCGTGTTCGCCGCTGCGCTCGCGGCTTCGCCGCTCGCGCTCGTGGCGCAGCAGCCCGCTCCTCGCGCCCGGGCGCCGCGGGCGCCGGGGCGAGCGCGTTCGCCTTCGGGTTCTCGGGCGGCCACGGCCGCATCGGCGTCGTCGTCCGGACCGAGGCGAGCACGGAAACCGATAAGGTCGGCGCGAAGCTTGAGGGGGTGACCCCCGGCGGGCCGGCCGAGAAGGCGGGGCTCAAGGTCGGAGACATCATTACAAGGTTCAACGGCACCGGCCTCGCCGGCGCGACGACAGAGGACGAGGAGGAGTCGGGGCCGGGTTTGAAGCTCATCCGGCTCGCTCACACCCTCGAGCCGGGTGACACGGTGCGGCTTGAATACCGCCGGGGCAACGAGACCAAGCCAGCCACCCTTGTAGCCGCGGACCTCGGTGGCGTCCGCTACGAGCTGATGCCGGGGCCGCTCGTCACGCGTTCCGCCCCGATGGTCCATCTGCCAGGCATGGACTTCAACTTCGACACCTGGTTCGGGGCTCCCTGGGGCGACTTGAGCCTCGTCAGCCTGAACGCCGAGCTCGGCGAGTACTTCGGCGTGAAGGAGGGCGTGCTGGTGGTGAAAGCCCCCGGGGACTCGACCCTCGCGCTCAAAGGCGGGGATGTCATCCTCTCGATCGGTGGGCGCACGCCGGGCAGCCCCTCGCACGCGATGCGGATCCTGCGCTCCTATGACCGGGGCGAGACGGTGTCGATCGAGATCATGCGTCGGCAGAAGCGGATGACGCTCACGTGGAAGGTGCCCGCGGGCGGCCGGCGCGTGCGCGTTTACCCGCGGGGCGACGACACGGACGAGCACGACGAGGAGAGCGGCCTCTGGCGGGTACAGCCGACGCGCCCGGCGCACGGGCGCGCCGTCTGAATCGTCTGAGTTAGGTCAGCCGTCGCGCCGGCAGCACCCGATCGAACGCCGCGAACTCGAACGGCTTCGGCACGCACGGTCGGCCCGTGGACGCGAGGAAATTGCGGACTGTGTCGTCCACTAATTGGCCGGTCGTGAAGATTACCCGCTCTGCGTATGAAGCGTCGCGCGCCCGGAGTTCCCCGAACAGCTGCTCGCCGGAGAGATCGGGCATCCGCATATCGATGATCACGGCGTCGAAGGGGTCCTCGCGCATCCGCGCGAGGGCCTCCTTGCCGCTCGCGGTCGTCTCGACCTCGTGCCCCCGGCTCGTCAGGTAGCGCTGGAGCGCCACGCGCACCGACGCCTCGTCGTCGACCACGAGCACGTGGAGCCGGTCCGTGACGGCCTGCACCGGCGGCGAGCTCTGGTACTCGCCTGAGGCGCGGGGCGCCACGATCGGGAGCTCGATCACGAAGCGCGCGCCCCCCTGGGCGGTGTTCTCCGCCCAGATGCGCCCCTCATGCTCCCGCACGATCCCGAGCGAAATGGAAAGGCCCAGGCCAGTGCCCGACCCCGTCGGTTTCGTGGTGAAGAACGGGTTGAAGATGCGCTCGAGCAGGTTCAGCGGGATGCCGGGCCCCGTGTCTTCCACCTCCATGCGGATCACGCCGCCCGTGCATCGGGTGTGCACGATCAGGCGCTGCTTATCCCGCTCGGAGCGCTCCATCGCCTGCTCGGCGTTGGTGATCAAGTTCAAGAAGACCTGCTGGAGCTGGTGCGCATCGGCCATGGTCTCGGGAACCTGGTCGTCGTAGTCGCGCTGCACGTCGATCCCCCGGACGCGCAGCTCGTAGCCCCGGAGCTCGAGCGTATCGTCGATGACCTGGTTGACCTGCGTGGGCGTCCGCTCCGGCTTGTGCTGGCGCGCGAAGGTCAGGAGGTTCTGCACGATGCGCGAGGCGCGCCGCGCCTCGGCGTAAATCATCTCGGCCGCGGTGCGCTGGTCAGGGGGGAAGCGCTTCTCGCTCAAAAGGAGCTGGGCGAACGCCGAGATCCCGGCAAGCGGATTGTTGAGCTCGTGGGCCACGCCCGAGACCAGTTGGCCGATCGCCGACATCTTCTCCGACTGGATCAACTGCTCCTGCAACATCTTTTGGTCGGTGACATCGCGAATGACGCACAGGACTTCCTCGTCGCGCTGCGGCGTCGAGTACGTGACCTGGATGGTGCGGACTTCGCCGTCCTTGCGGTAGAAGCTCGTCTCGAACAGGCCGGTCTCGCCGGAGAGCGCCTTCTGGAAGTGTCCGAGGCCCTTGGGGAGCTCGTCGTCGGGGAGCATGGGGGCGAACCACTGGCCCATGAGCTCCTCGCGGCGGTAGCCCGAGATGATCTCGGCGGCATGGTTGAAGGTGGTGAAGCGGCCGTTGGCGTCGAAGGTGATGATCGCGTCGGAGGCGGATTCGAAGAGGTTGCGGTAGCGCGCCTCCGAGCGGGCGAGGGTCTCCTGCGCCCGCTTCTGCTCGGTGATGTCTCGCAGCGTCGCCACCGCGCCGACGAGCGTGCCCTCGACCACGAGTGGCGTAGTGGAGACGGCGACGATCCGCTCCTCGCCGTCGTCGCGCATCACCTTCGTCTCGTAGCGCTGCTCTTCCCCCGCGAAGGCCCGGCGCTCGCGCTCCGCCACGTGGGCGCGTTCGCTTTGGGCGACGAGGTCGTCGATGGGCGTCCCGGGGAGGTCTTCGAGCGGCCGGCCGAACAGCTGCGCCGCGCCGGGATTGGCGGTGATGACCCGGCGGTCGAGGCCCGTCAGCACCACGGCGTCGGCGAGCGCGGCCACGATCTCCGCCGCGACGCGCTGAGAATCGAGCGGCCGCTTGGCCCCGGCCTTGGCTGCCGGGGCGGGGGGGCGCACCCCCCCGGCTGCGGGCGAAGCGCGGCGGCCCTTGGCCATCAGCTGTAGGAGGCCACCATGGCGTCCTTCATGAGCGCGAGGCTCTTGTGCGCCGCATCGGTCACCCCGGCCGGGGCCTCCCCGCGCTTGACACAGGACTTGATGATCTCGAGCGCGTGGATCGGATGCTCGTCGTCATACTTGGCGTGCTCCTCGAGCCACCACCGGCCGCGCGGGCCGATCTTCTCGTTCTTCGCGAGCCCCCGGAGGGCCTTCTCCGAAATCTTCTGCGCCACGCCCTCCACGGCGTAGTTCGTGGCGGAGACCGCCGCCCCAAACGACGCGCTTCGGCACATGTCGGTCAAGTAGCCGTGGAACGCCTTCACGGGCGGCAGCATCGGCTCGGGCACCTGGAAGCGGGCCTTCGGCACGCTGAACCCGTCCCCCATGGCCCGCCACATCGCGTCGTGCCGCTTCTCGACCCGGATGTTATCGCGGAAAAAGACCTTGCCGTCCTCGGGCGAGCGATCGAGCAGGAGCTGGAGCCACTGCGGGAAGTCGCGGATGATGGGATAGAACGCGACCAGGAAGTTCTGGATCTTGCCCTGGACGAGTTCGTTTTCCGAGGCGTGCACGATCACTGGCGTATCGAGGATCGCCTCGCGACCGGGGTCCAGCGCGGCATCGAGATCCGCCACCCACGCGGGATGGGGGGTCACCTGCACAGGCATCGCATCTCCTTCCGGGCGCTCGAGCGTGAGGAACACTTGGGGTAGCGCGGGCTCCAAATGTATCGCCCCGGCCTTCCCACACAAATTCATGTGGCCTGAGAACTTGTGCGCGCGACGCGCGTGCGGCGGTGAGCACGGTTACGGGGGCACTGCAAAGGATTGACACGATATATCGAGTAGTTATATCTTCACGTTACATCGTACAAGCTCACGTTACATCGTTCAAGCAGCGAGGCGACAATGACACGACAGCTAGGGTGGGGGGGGTTCTCCTTCGGCTTCGGCCCCGGCGGTTTCGCCTGGGCGGGTCCGGGGACACGCGGGCGCGGGCGGCGCCGCCACTGGTTCGAGGCCGGCGACATGAAATACGTGATCCTCAAGCTCCTCAAAGACAAGCCGCGCCACGGCTACGAAGTCATGAAAGAACTCGAGGAGCAACTGCAGGGGTGCTACTCGCCGTCGCCCGGCACCGTGTATCCGACCCTCCAATGGCTCGAGGACGAGGGGCTCGTCGTCGCGCAGGAGGTCGAGGGAAAGAAGGTCTACGCGATCACCGACGCGGGCCGGCGCTTCCTCGAGGAGCACCGCGACGTGGTCGAGGACATCTTCGACCGCGTGCGCGACGCGGTGGACCGCGCCCTCGGCGGGGGCATGGCCGAGGTCAACCGCGCGCTCGCACGCCTCGTGCGCCAGGTCTATCGGGCGAGTTGGAAGGCGCCCGACGAGGCCGCGCGGCGACGCCTCGTCGAGCTCCTGGAACGCACGGCCGCGGACCTCGAGGCGTCGGCGACCTGACGTCGTCGCGCCGGGGCGGGGGGGGCGCGGGCCCTCCCCGAAGCGCGTCCGTCCCTGCGCTCAGCGCGGGCGGCCGAGGTCGCCCTGGTGTTCGATGATGCGCCCCACCAGCCCATAGCGCCGCGCCTCCTCGGCTGACAGCCAGAAGTTGCGGCGCGTGTCCTCCTCGATCCGCTCGAGCGGCTGGCCGGTCTGTTGCGCGAACACGCGGTTCAGCCGGTCGCGCATCTTCAGGATCTCGCGTGCCTCGATTTCGATGTCGCTCGCCGAGCCGCCCGCGCCACCGGCGGGCTGGTGGAGCAGGAAGCGCGTGTTCGGCAGGCAGTAGCGGTCCTCCCGCGGCACGGCGACGTAGATCAGCGCGGCGATGCTCGCGACCCACCCCGTTCCCACCATCCGCACGCGCGGACTCAGGAAGCGGACGAGGTCGTGAATGGTGTCGCCCGCCTCCACATGCCCACCCTGCGAGTTGATGAACACCGTGATGTCCTCGCTCGACTCGCCCGCCATGGCGAGCAGCTGGGCGGTCACGTT
The DNA here is from genome assembly GCA_035538175.1 of Gemmatimonadales bacterium. GTDB lineage: Bacteria > Gemmatimonadota > Gemmatimonadetes > Gemmatimonadales > GWC2-71-9 > AG41. The sequence continues at coordinate 5,307 of DATLKW010000444.1, forward strand.
GGCGGCGACGCGCTGCGTGACCTCGCCCGTGAGGATCACGATGCGGCCGCGGAACAGGCGCTCGGCGACGAGGCTGTGCGGATGCGCGAGGAACGGTTCGAGCGGCGTCAGTTCTTCCATCGGGGCTCCCCGGTTGAGGCCATCGCGTCGCGCCGCGCCCGCAGCTCGGCCAGCGCGCGCGTCACGTACACACGCGTCATCTGCTTGCGCCAGGAGAGATCGAAGTCCGTGTTGTCGAGCGGCTTGGCGGGCCGGTAGGCGGCGTCGGCGGCCGCCGCGATCGCCTCGTCGTCGAGCGCCGTCCCGCGCAACGCCGCCCCCGCCGCCGGCACTTCCTGGGGGTAGCTGGCCACCCCGCCCAGCACGACGCGCGCCTCCGCGACGCGCCCCCGCGCTCCCGGTCCCGGTGCTCCCTCCCACTGCACCCACGCCGCGACGCCCAGGACCGGAAAATCGAAGGCGCCGCGGCGCCGCAGCTTCTCATACACCGCGTCCGAGCCATCGAGCGGAGGCAGACGCACCTCGACCAGGATCTCGTCGGGGTGCTTGGTGAGATACGTGATGCCGTCATTCCGGTAGAAGGCCGCGGCGGGCACCACCCGCTCGCCCTCCGGTCCGACGAGCGCATACTCGGCGCCGAGCGCCACCATTACCGGCGCCACGTCCGAGGAGCTCACGGCCCAGCAGCGCGGGCTCGACGGCGCCACCCAACAGATCGCGCCGTCCTTCTTCGTGCAGAAGTCGATGGCCTGGCGCCACTCGTAGGTCTGGTCGTAGTAGTTGCACCGCGTATCAAGGCACAGGTTGCCGCCGAGCGTCCCCATGTTGCGCAACAGCGGTGTCGACACGAAGGCCGCCGCCCGCACGAGGGCCGGGTAGCGCTGGCGCAGGCCCGGCGCCTCGCCGAGCGCGGTGAGGGTGAGGCAGGATCCCACCACCGCCCCGGCCCCCGTTCCCTCCTCCGCCATCGCCGAGCGGGCGAGCTCCGGGATACGCATCAGTGAAATGACGGTGCGCGGCTCCTGCTGGCGCCGCTTCATGTTGGGGTACAAGTCCGTGCCCCCGGCGACGTAGTTCGCCGCTGGGCCGGCGTCGCGCTTCTGCGCGAGCGCTTGGGCGAGCGTGCGTGGTTC
>DATLKW010000445.1:0-2486 GCA_035538175.1 Gemmatimonadales bacterium
AGAGTGGAAACAGGGCCCGCCAGCCGATCGGCGCGAGCAAGCGCTCGCGGTACTCCCGGATGTTCGTGAGGAACAGGTCTCCGAAGGCGATCGTGTGGAGCCCGCGGTGGCGCGCGCGCAGGGTCGCGAGGGCGGCGACCAGCTGTGTCTCGTACTGCGCGTTGGTCGCGCGGGGCGGGATCACGACCTCATGGAGCGGCAGGCCGAGGGCGTCGGCCTGGCGATGTAGGAGCGACCGGCGCACGCCGTGCATGCTCACCCGCTCGTATTCCGCGGTCACGGTGGTGAGGAGCGCGGTCACCTGGTAGGCGCCCACGCGAACGATCTCGCGCAGGGCGAGCGCGCTGTCTTTGCCGCCGCTCCATGCCAGGAGCACCGGCTGTGCCTGATCAGCTACGCTCACACCGTCGCCGGTGCGGTGACGTGAGGCGAGCAGCCCCCGTCACTGGGGGCCGAAGCGGAGCTCCCCGCCCACGAAGATGGTCCGCCGCCGCGCCGGGAAGTTCTTGACCTCCTCGTAGGCGTGATCGAGCGCGTTTTCGACGCGGGCGGTGACGGCGAGGCCGGGCGTGCCGCCCTCGGCGGGGCGCAGCACGAGCGTCGCGGCGACGTCGACGCGCAGGTAGGACGGCAGGGTGATGCGGCGCGGCGGCGCTGGGAAGGGGGGGAAGACGCGGTCCGCCCGGTCGCCGACGTACGTCGCGGCGAGCGACACCGTCCCGCGTTGCCTGAGCTCGTAGCCCAGGTCGAGCCGTCCCGCGTGCTTAGGGCGGCGGATCAGGGGCTGCCCCGTCGCGAGCAACGCCCCCGAGGACGAGTCGAAGCCCGGGTTCGTGACATCGGTGTGGAGGTAGGTATAGCTCGCAGTCGCCCAGAGGGGCCCCGTCGAGGCGTAGCGCAGTCCGAGCTCCACACCGTTGGCCGTCGCGGCGGCCAAAGTGTAGTAATTGGGGGCGGCGGCCGCCACGTTCGGGTTGTAGTCGATCATGTCGAGGAAGCGCTGGTCGAAGAACGTGGCAGAGAGACTCGCACGCCCGCGGACGAGCGACTGCTCGAGCCCGAGCTCCCAGCTCCGCGAGTGCTCGGGTTTGAGGTTCGGATTTCCCACGGTATAGCCGGTGGAATAATTCTCGCCAAAGGCAGGTTCGCGGAACGCGTTCCCGGCGGAGGCGCGGACGCGGGTGTCGGCCGCGAGCCGGTAGATCGCGCCGAGGCGTACGGTGGCGTAGGTGCCGAAGCGCTCGTTGTCCTCGAGCCGCGATCCGGCGGTGAGCGACACCGGCCCGAGCTCGGCCCCGCCGAGCTGCCCGTAGACCGCCGCGTTTCGACGCGCGGCGGCAACGGGGGGGGTGGTGCAGTCCCCGAAGGACGTTTGGCAGATGTTGAAGCCCCGGTAGTGCTCGTCTTCGACGGTCGCGCCCACGGTGAGGACGCTCCCCGCGGGGAGATGGACGTTCGCCTGGAGGTCGGCGCTCGAGCGTCGCAGGTCATCGAGATTCTGGAACCGGGAGCTGTCCCCGGCGGCGCTGTCAGGAGCGTCGTCGAACCCGCTGGTGGTCTCGCTGGTGGCGAGGAGCAGGCGCAGGTCGACGCGGGGGGCAAGGGAGCGCCGGACGGCGAACCCGACGCTCGGCCCGCTGCCGTAGGTGAACTGGGTGGGATCGACGGGCACGCCGGAGCCGTTCGTGGGAAAGTGAAAGATGGCGTCGCCGTAGCGCAGCGTGAACGTCGCCTCGGTCCGTTCGTCAGGTGCCGCCCGTGCGAGTCCAGACACGACGGTGTTCAAGTAGCGATTGTTGAACGCGTAGAGGCCGTTGCTCGAGAAGTGTGACACGGACACCGAGTAGCCGGCCTCATGGGTCCCGCCAGCGGCTTCCGCGTCCACAGCGAGGGTCCCGTAGGTGCCGCCCTGGACGCGCACGGTCGCGCGGGCGCTCGCCGTGCCCGGCCGGGTAAAGATCTGTACCACGCCCGTCACCGCGTCCGAGCCGTACAGGACGCTGGCGGGCCCGCGCACTACCTCGATCCGCTCGATGTTGTCCGTCGTCAGGTTCGCGAAATCGAAGGTGCCGCCGGGTTGGTTCATTGGTACGCCGTCGACGAGCACTTTGACGTAGTTGCTCTGTCCACCGCGCAGAAACAGGGACGTTTGCCCCCCGAACGACCCGGTCTGGACGACGGTCGCGCCGGGGACGTCGCGCAGCGCCTCGAGGACCGAGGCGACCCCTTGGGCGGCGAGGTCAGTGCCCCGCAGCACGGTGACACTGACCGGCACGTCGGAGGCAGGCATCGCCACCCGCGTGGCCGTGACGACCACGGGGTTGAGTGGGACGGTGTCCTTCGGTTCTTGGCTGCCGAGGCAGACGGGAACGACGAGCAGCGCGGCCATCGTGGTGCACCACCCTCTCATGGTCCGGGCTCCTTTCTGCGCAAGGGGATCATCTGCGGTCGGCCTTCGAACGGCGCGATCGCGACGGGCCAGGCGA
>DATLKW010000446.1:0-4881 GCA_035538175.1 Gemmatimonadales bacterium
GCGGCACTTCTCCAACTATGCGGTGGCGTGGTGAGGGTTCTCGCGGCGTCGAAGCTTCAGTGCGTCCGCCCGCGCGGTCGGGCCACCGGCCATCCGAACAAGCACCTGAACACTGTGGCAGCACCCAGCGGGACCTGGCGATTGGGCGTGACGGTCGCACCCACCCGCCGGATGAGCGAGACGACAGCGCCCCGCCCGTCCATCTGGTAAAGGAGAGAATCGTGTCGATCCCGCGTCTGGCAGTTTCGTTGGGACTCATCCTCGCGGTGGGCTCGTGTCGCGAGGGCGTCGCCCCACATCCCGCAGCGCCCCAGCCGCTGCGCTTCGTTCGATGGGCTGGGGGGGTCTATCCCCGGTTCATCGCGGTGGGCGCCACCTCGAGCGCCACGCCAGCTCCGGGGGGCTCGCGAACGCTCCGCGCCAGCCGTGTGCTCTCGCTCAACCGGTACACGGCAAGCTTTTGGGCCGTTCGCGGCCAATCGCGGTCGGTGCAGATCAACTACCTGAGCGCCACCGGCGACACGAGTCAGCCGTTCCTCAACCTCTCCGCCTCGGACCCGGACTCCGCGCCAGGGGTCGGTGCCCTCGCAGTCGGCGACTCGGTGCTCCTCACCGTCACCGTCGATACGGTCCAGATCGGCGTCTCGCTCCAGCCGACGGGCTTGCAGTTCGGCACGCCCGCGCAGTTTCAGATGTGGTACACCGGCGCCAACGGCGACTTTAACGGTGACGGTGTCGTGGACAGCGTCGACGCGCGGATCGAATCGCAGCTGCTCGGGCTCTCGTACCGAGAGTGGCCGACCGACCCGTGGACGGCGATCCCCGCATCCCACGATTTCACGAGTCAGTCGTTCACTGCGCTGCTGCCGCACTTTTCCGAGTACGCCATCTCATGGTAGGAGGAACCGGGACCGACTGACCAGAGGCTGAGATGAACGCGATGCGCGCGATCAGACTGCTCCTCGTGGCGAGCCTCGGGTGTTCACTCCTCGCTTGCGGAACCCTCACGGGCCCGCGAGCCGCCCCACGAGACCGGACTCCCGCGATGGGTGACTCGGTGAGCACCGCAGTCCCCGGTGTCCTCGCGGGCAAGGCGTCGAACTACGCGGTGGCCTGGTAAGGAACGACGGAGAAAGGACGGCATGGCACGATGACGCTCGGACGGGCACCAACGGCAGAGACAGCGACACCGGTCGTCGACACGGCGCGTCAGCTGGCCGCGGGCGGCTACTACGCCGATCTCGTCCAATACTTGAGCGCGCGCGAGCGGCGCGAGCTCGAAGAGTCCCCGGCCCTCGCGCTGCTGTTCGGCACGGCGCACGCCCGACTGGGGCGTCACGACGAAGGCCAGCGCTGGCTGGACGTCGCCCTAGGCCAGGCGCGTCAGCGGAACGACGCGGCGACCGAGCGGCGCGCTCTCAACGCCCGCGGCGCGACCGCGCTCCTCCTAGGGCGGACCGATGAAGCGGCGGACGCATTCACCCAGGGTCTCATGGCGGCGGGGCGCGACGGCGATTTCGCGATGACGGCTCGGTGCTCGAACAATTTGGGCATCGTCTCGAACCTGCGCGGACGCTACGCCGAAGCGATCGGCTCGTGGGAGGTAGCGCTCGCGGCCTTTGAGAAAGCCGGGCTGCCGCAAGGGGTGGCCGAGTGTCACCACAATCTCGGGATTACGTTCCGCGAGCAGGGGGCGCTCGGACGTGCCCTCGCCGAGGCCGACCAAGCCGTGGCGGGCGCCGACGCCGCCGGAGATCGCACCCTGTGGGCGCTCGCCCTCCGCGGGCGGGCAGAGATTCGCGTCGCCCGCGGCGAGCCGGACTTCGCCGAAGCTGAGCTCGATCGGGTGCGCGACATCCGGAGTCGCTTGACCGATCCAATCGGTGAGGCCGAAGACCTCCGCGTCGCCGCGGCCGTGCGGACGGCGGAAGGTCGGCTCGCGGCCGCCGAGCACGCCTTGCGCACTGTCATCGGCCGCGCGGAGGCGCATGGCCGGCGGCAGCTCCTGGCCGAGGCGACGCGTGACCTCGCCATCGTGCTGCGGCGCGCGGGACGCACCGCCGACGCGCAGCGCGCTGCGCGGACAGCCAAGGCCATCTTCACCGAGCTCGGCGCCGAAGGCGAGATCCGCACCCTGGCGGGGCAGAATTGGGACGACGATTTCGCCGCCGAGCTCCGGCGTTCACTCGCCCCGCTCCACGCCGCGCAGGCGCTCGCCGATTCAGGGCGCTACGTCACCCTCATCACCTATCTCGCCGAGCGCTCTCAGCACGAGCTCGAGCAGTCGCCGATGCTCGCCCTGCTCTCGGCGATCGGGCACAGCCGGCTCGGGCGGCTGGACCTCGGGCGGCACTGGGCCACGGTCGCGCTCGGGCGGGCACGGGTGCAGGGCGACCGGCGGCTCGAGGTACGCGCGCTCAACGTGTGCGGCGCGATCGCGCTCGAGCGTGGAGGCATCGACGAGGCCACCCATTTCTTCGCCCAGGCGCAGGACGAAGCGATGGAGAACGACGACTTGGCAACCGTGGGCCGCTGCGCCAACAACCTCGGGATCATCGCCAACTTGCAGGGCGATCACGGTCAGGCGATCGGGGCTTACACCCGCGCGATTGCCGCCTATCAACAAGCGCATAACGAGCGCGGGATCGCCGAGTCCCAGCACAACCTCGCGATCACCTACCGCGAGCAAGGACGCCTGGACGACGCCCTCCAGGCGGCGGATACCGCCCTCCGCGAGGCCGGGCGGCTGGGCGATGCGCAGCTTACGGCCCAGGCGCTCGCGGGTCGCGCCGAGGTGCGGGTCGCTCGCGGCGAGGTCGAGCTGGCGATGCGCGAGGCCGAAAGCGCTGCAACGGCGCACCGCGAACTGAAGGACCCGGTCCGTGAAGCCGAGGACCAGCGGATCCTCGCGGCGGCGCTCGCCCTCGCAGGCCAGACCGCCGAGGCGGAGCGCATGCTCCGCGACGTCATCCAGCGGGCCACGGAGCACGGCCGTCCCCTGCTCGTGGCCACGGCAGAGCGCGACCTCGCACACCTCTTGGTCCGCGGGGGGGACATCCCGGCGGCCACAGAGGTGGCGCGCTCGGCGGGGGCCGCGTTCGCCAAGCTCGGCGCGACGGCAGAGATCGCGAAGCTCGACGCGTCGTTCCCCACTCGGCGCAGAGCGAGTGAGCGGGACAGCACCTGGAGGGAAGAGCCGAGGGGAGTCGGACCGGGAGCGCCCTGAAGAAGCCGAGGAGGCCGTCATGCGCTGCACCAGTTTTGCCCCCATCGCCGTTGTAACGGGCGCCCTCGCTGCCTGCGAGCCGCTGCCGACCGCAGCGCCCCAACGGACGGCGTCCCCGCCGCCGCTCTTCGCTCGGGCGCACGCGACGCCCTCGGGCGTCGGGCTCGTGCCCTGTGCGCCATTACACGACGCCACCGTGCACAATATCGTCGGGCCCGAGGGTGCGACCATCGAGATTGGGCCGCATCGGGTGGTGATCCCTCCGGGCGCGCTCCGCCGGACCTATAAGGTCGAAGCCAAGTTCGACGGAGACTTAGCGCAACACACGAAGCTCGTGAAGCTGCCAACGGGGCGCACAGTCAAAGTGGGCTACACGGTGGTGAACGCCGTCCAGTTCGCGCCGCACCTGCGGTTCGCGCGACCGACCACAATCACGCTGAGCTTCGCGAACTGCGACGTCCAGGCGCTCGAAGCAGCGAGCGTGAAGGTCGTATATACGAATCACGTCCTGAACGTCGTCCACAAAGTGCTGCCCTCGACCGTCCATCCGGCTGACGCGACGGTCACGGCCGAGCTCGAGCACTTCTCGAACTATGCCGTCGCGTGGTGAGGCCGCGGTGACGGTACGTCCCGAGTCCCGGCGCGCATCGGCGCCTGACGCCGTGGACCTGTTGCACGACGCGCGGGCCCACGAGCGGGCCGCCGCGATTGCGGACGCCATCCGGTCGTACGAGGCCGCGATCGCGGCGGCCGAGCGCGTAGGGGAATCCGGCGTGTTGGCCGAGGCGCTCAGGCGCCTCGCGGTCATCCGCCACCGCGGTAACGACGCCGCCGAAGCCCGTCGCCTCTGCCAACGCAGCTACACGGTGGCGCGGGCCGCCGGCAACGACGTGCTCGCGGGCGAGGCACTCAACACGCTCGGGGGGATCGATCTCGAGACCGACGCGGTCGCCGAAGCGCGCCGCCACTTCCTGCGCGCCCTCGAGCTCGGCCGGTCGAGTCGCGACCTGGGCGCCCGTGTCGAGCAGAACCTCGGCATTCTCGCGAACATTCAAGGTGACTTCGACGAGGCGCGCGCCCGTTATCAGCGCTCGCTCGAGGCCTATCGGGCCGCGAACGATGAGCACGGCTGCGCTATCGCGTACCATAACCTTGGGATGGCCAGCGCCGACCGTCACCAGTTCGACGATGCGGAGCGCTTCTTCCGCCAGAGTTACGAGATCGCCGAGCGGGCCGGCGACCGCTATCTGGGTGGACTCTGCCTCGCCAACCACGCCAAGGTGCACGTGGCCCGCGCGCGATACGAGGAGGCGCGCCAGAGCGCCGAAGAAGCGCTAGCCGTGTTCGATCAACTGGGCGTGGGGAGCGCGAAGGCCGATGCGTACTGCGTCCTGGGCATGATCTACCGCGAGACCGGCCGGTCGGCGCTCGCCGAATCGCGGCTCCTCGCGGCCATCGACCTGGCCATGAGCGCGGGCTCGGTGCTGAACCAGGCGGAGGCGTCGCGCGAACTGGCCGTCCTCTATCAAGCGATGGGTCGGAACCAGGACGCGCTCACCCTGCTCAATGCCGCCCACCGCCTCTTTGCGCGGCTCGACGCGCGGGCCCATCTCGTCCATGTCGCCGGGAAGATGGCCGAGCTCGAGGCCACCTAC
>DATLKW010000447.1:0-1735 GCA_035538175.1 Gemmatimonadales bacterium
CGGTGCGGCGCGCCTCGATTACCTCGGGGCTGTTCGCCTGTGCCGTCGCCACCAGGGTGGCTCGGTCGGCCACCGTGGTGTCGGTGAGCCGCACCGGGACCACTCGCACCCCCCCCGAATCCAAGCGCAGCGCCACCAGTTGCGCGAGGTCGCGCTGGGCGACGTCGAGCTGCGAGCGCGCCCCCACCTCGTCGGCCCGGGCGCCGGCAGCCTCCGCCGCCAGTCGCAAGACCTCAACGTGCGCCGCCTTCCCCTGGGCCTCGACACGGGCGATGCGGGTCGCCTCCGCTTGAAGCGCTGCGCGCCGGTGCTCCTGGGCTTGGAGCACGTCGCGAGTCGTGAGGACACGGAGGTAGGCGTTGGCGACCCGAGAGACGAGGGCGGCGGATGTGGCGTCGAGCGCGGCCTCCGCCCTCCGCTCCTCCGCCTGCGCCCGCTGCACCTGCGATGCGCGCCCACCGAAGTCGAAGAGAGTGTAGTTGAGGGCGATCGACCCCTGACTGACGGTCGTGTTGAACACCGGCGGGTTGCGTGGGTCAAGACCGGACAGCGGATAGACGAGCGTGCCGATCTTCGACTGGGTCGTGGAGAAGCCGGCTAAGACCCGGGGCAAGAGCGGGGCCCGGGCTTCACCCACCGAGGCCCGGGCGGCGTCTTGCGCTTCGCGTGCCGCCGCCACGCTCGGTTGGCGCTCCAACGCGCGCCGCACGGCGGCCGCGAGAGTTAGCCGACTCGTGTCTTGGAGCGTGACGAGGGACGCAAGGAGGAGCAGTGCGTTCATGGGGCCGTCTCCGCCACAGGGGCTGGGGCTGCGTTAGCCAAGCCCGCCCGCACGTTCGCCACGACGTGTTCGGTGATGAGGGAGCGCGCCGCCGGGTCAGCGGGATCCTTCCCGGTGGCCTCGCGGATCGCCCGCCCTGCGAGGGCCAGGAACAGCGGTTGCCCCGCGACGCTCATCGCGAAGAGCTGGGGCGGGCCCGGGCGGATGCTGCCGTCCCGTTGACCCTCGGCCACGATGCGGCTGATCGCCTCCGCGTTGCGCCGGATGACGTGGGCGATCGGACTCGGCAGGGGGCGATCGCTGGCTAACTCCCGGGCGATGAGGCGGGGCATCTCTGGGTGGCTCCAAATGTGGTCCAAGAAGCCCCGCACGACGCTCGCGAGCCGCTCGAGGGGTGGAGCGGGCTCGGCCGCGATGGCGGCGAGCCGGTCGGCGAGTGGCAGGGCAAACCGCTCGATCACGGTATGGTAGAGCGCCTGCTTCGAGCCGAAGTGGTAGGTGACAGCGCCCAGATTGGCGTGCGCGCGGGCGGTGATGGCGCGGACGCTGGTGGCGTCGAAGCCCGCGCCGGCGAACAGGTGGCGCGCTGCCTCAATCAGGCGTTCGCGTGAGCTCAGGGAGCGTCTCATACACCTGTATCATATCATACAAACGTATGAACTGCTAGTCCTGGCGCGACCTCCCCGGCTCACGGGAGCACGCGCAGGTAGGTGCTGCACGCATTCTCGTGGCTGAACCGGTCCATGGGGAACCCTAGCCGGCCGCGCTCGTGGCCAGTGCGAAGCCTCTATGAAGAGGTCTTTACGATCCGGGAAAAACCCGCAGATGCGCATTCGCCTGCCACGGGACGCCGATTCCTACGCGCTGAGTCTGAAGGTACGAGCTCGAAAGGCTCACGAGCCTTTCAGCCCCCCGTCACACACGGCACCCCATCTTCTCTCCCGGAACTCGAGA
>DATLKW010000448.1:0-26265 GCA_035538175.1 Gemmatimonadales bacterium
CGCCGCGTCCCGGGGCGCGCGGGCCGCCTCCTGCAGCCGCGCAGCATCCCAGCGTCCGGGGGCCGAGGGGGGGCCGGGCGCGCGCCCGACGGGTGGGGCGGCGGTCATCGCCGGGCCTCACCGCCCCGCCCGGCGATCGCGACGAGCGCAAGCGTCATCGCGGCGCGTCCCCGTGGCACGTGGGGCATCAGTACCGGAGGTGGAGCCGAAGGCTCACGACCGTGGCCGGTCCGCGATCGTGGTTATAGCCGGGGTTGGCGACGAACTGCACGTCCGGGCCCCCCTGGACGTAGGGGCCAAGCTGTACACGATAGTAGCCCTCAAGAATCGTTTCGGCGGCGTAGGTGAGCCGACCGTCCCCCAGCAGGAAGCCCACCCCGCCGGCGGCGAGGTAGGCGCGGTGATCGGCGGAAAGACCGTGGCGCACGGCGGCGACCCCCAAGCGGTCGCTGGCGCGTCCCCACGACGTTCCGGTGAGCTGGACGCCGGCGCTCACGTGCCGATCCACCTCGGTGAAGACGAAATCCTCAGAATGGCCATCGTTCCACCCGAGCCGCAGGAAGGCCCCCGTTTCGCCGCTGTCGGCGAGCGGCTGCTCAACATTGAGCCCGAAGCCGTACTTCCGCCGACCCTGCCGGTCGTCCGCCACGATGTTGGGTGGCTGTCCCGGCGGCGTCGCCAGGGCCAGCGCCTCGGCGTAGATCCCCATACGAGCGTGATTCTGGTAAGCGAGGAGGCGCAACACCGTCCCCCCCGGTTTCGGCCGCAAGACGAGCTCGGCGTTGTCCCCATGCGCCCGGCGCACGTTCCAGTCGAACACATTCCCGTTCGCGAACGTGGGCATGAGCATGCTGCTGAGTCGCAAGGCCCATGCCGAATGTACCCAGGCCAGGACGACCCCGTAACTGTAGCCGCGGGTATCGGCCGCGTAATCCCAGGCCGTATTGTTGAACAGGCCCCAATTACAGAACTGCTCGCGCGTCGTGTTGGCATACCGGTTTTGGTCGAAGTCGTCGGTGAGGGCAAGCTTGCCGAGCTTCACCTCGACGCGCTCGGCGGGCTCGGCACCCGGCAGCTGGTCCATCCCGCGAGGCTGCGTGTCGAGCGTCTGCGCCAGGGGGAGGACGACGCGCACGTATCCGCGGGCCACGTAAGGCACGGGCTTGAGCTCAACGCTCCCTTGCCGGATGACGTCGCCGTTGGTGATGCCGCCGAGCCCAAACGCGTTGCCGATCGCACCGCCCCGCGCCATTTCGATGTCGAGGTAGGCCTCGACGTGTGGGGCGAGGTGCGAGCCGAAGTAGACGCCGTACGTATGCGTGCCCTGGAAATCACCGCGATTGGTGAGGCTATACGTGCCGTTATAGGGGGCGGGGAACGGCGGGAGGTATTGCGCGATCAAGGTGAACTGCGCGCCCAGGAGCGCTGGGGCCGGGGACGGGGCGCCCCCTCCTTGGCCGGCGGTGCGCACGGGCAGGGCGACCGACAGCCCCCAGGCAAGCGCGAGCGCTCGTGGCACGCAGTAGGTCCGGGGTGAGCCTTGCCGCAAGCGACCGGGCGGCATCGCGATCTCCCTGTGGCGGTCGGGTCGGGGCCTCGAGACCGTTGGCCGTATGAGGCAACCATTAGACGGTGAGCGTAGCTACAGATACCATACTGTGGTATTGTATCTTGCATACCATACCACCCTACGGTATGTTGTGTCAATACCATGAAGGGGTCCGGGGAAACGGTGCACACGGTCCGCGACAAGGCGAAGCTGCTCAACCGCATCCGCCGGATTCGCGGACAGGTGACCGCCATCGAAGGTCTCCTCCAAGAGGAGATCGATTGCGAGCGGGTGTTACAGACGATTGCGGCCTGCCGCGGCGCGATCGACGGCTTGATGGCCGAGGTGCTTGAGGGGCACATTCGCTTTCACGTCGTGGCGCCGGATGCGGATCCCGCGTCTGAGCAGTCTCAGGCGGCGGAGCAGCTCATCGACCTGGTGCGGAGCTACCTCAAATAGCGCGGCCGGAGCAGGCCCTGTCCCCATCACACCGGGTGCCGTTCGGGCGCCCCGTGACGTATTACGCGACGGGTCAGGTCCCGGCCCCCATCGATCAGGTGTTCGGAGTGCTCACGGATCCCGCTCGCATGCCCGAGTGGTTACCGGGTTGTGACCGCGCTGTGACACAGGGGTTCGTCGGGCAGGGGGCCCGGATCCAAGCCCGGTTCGCCGGAAGCCGCATGACTGAATTCGAAGTCGTCGACTATGCTCCACCGCATCGGTTCGGCTGGGTGGAACGGGGGCAGCGAAACGGCTGGCGCTTGTGGTTTCGCCTGAACGCCACGGGGGGCGCGACGGCCGTCACGATTTGCGAGGTTTGGGCTCCGACCTCCCTCGCCGCGTGGGTGTGGGGAAAGCTGGTCCGGCGCCGTCACGCCCAGCGCCAGGTTGGCCTGATTCTCGAGAACCTCCAGGCGATCATCGTCTCCTGACCCGACGCTGTAGCCATGGTGCCGCCAGTCCGGGGGCGATCGTGTCGCCTCCTCACTGTTAGCAACTGTGTTGGACCCGGAGCGTGGGACTGGCCCAGCGTGCATGGTCTCGGACCATGGCGTTCGCGATGGTGAGGAGTTTCCGGGCGCAGGCGATGAGAGCGACTTTCTTGGGTTTGCCCGCCGCGCGCAGGCGCTCGTAGAAGACGCGGAGCTGCGGATTCCACCGGCGACCGCTGAGCGCGGCGAGGTACAGCGCCGTGCGGACGCCACCCCGCCCACCCCAGATCATCCGTTTCCCCCGCAGCGTGCCACTATCCCGAGCCAGGGGCGCCACGCCGGCCAGGGTCGCGATCTGCTTGTGGCTGAGCGCGCCGAGCTCCGGCAACTCCCCCAGCAGGACTGCACTGACGATCGGCCCGATGCCCGGGACGCTCTGCAGGAGATTGCTCTTGGCTTGCCACACCGGGCTGGCCTCGATCAAGGCCGCGAGCTCCCCGGTGACGTCGTCGAGCTGGCGTTCCAGCCACCGGATGTGTTGGCGGATCCCGCGATGCAGGGGGCGCGGGGCGAAGCCGAGGCGGTTCTTTTCGGCGACCAGCATCTCGAGCAGCTGCCGCCGGCGGGTGAGCAGGGCATCGAGCAGCTGCGCGGCATCCGAAGGCAAGGGGCGGGGCGTGGGGCGCACCCGCTCGGCGAACAGGGCGAGGATCCCCGCATCGAGGGTGTCGGTCTTCGCCAGCTGTCCCGTGCTCCGGGCAAAGTCCCGGACCTGGCGGGGATTGGCCACCACGATGGGCAGGCCCACCGCCGCACAGGCCGCGACGGCGGGCCGCTCGAAGCCGCCCGTCGCTTCGCAGACGATGAGCGTGGGCGCGAGCGCCTGCAGCCGGGCGACCAGATCCGCCACTCCAGCATCGTCGTTCGCGGCCTGCCAGCACTCGCCGCTGGGCCGGAGCGCGACGTCCAGCGTGCCCTTGGCAACGTCGAGGCCGACGTACACCAACTCGCTACTCATCGGGGCTCCCGGGCAGTGCCGACTCGTCGCGACCCGACCTTGCAGGATGCGGGCTCGAGGCCCCGTCAACTGTTCGGGCTTGAGACGAGCGACCGTGATGGGCGACGCCCAGGCTAACAGACGGTCTCGCGGACCCTAGGTTCCACGGGCTATCGCCCACCCCAACTTGTGGTGAGTTTATCCCTGAGGCGATATACAAGGCTCACGCGTTCAAACCCTCAGGCCAGAAGCGAGTCGCCAGGTCCGTCGTGCGCTGGTCCGCAGGCACGGGGACGCCGTCGAGAGTGGCGATGGGGACCACGCCCCGCACCGCATTCGTAAGGAAGAGGCTCTTGTCTCGAAGCGCGGCGCGGGGGAACGCACCCGTGTCCACCTGAGCGAAGAGCTCGAGCACGCGCGCGCGGCCAATGCCGGGCAGAATGCCGAGCTCCAGGGCGGGGGTGCGCAGCACGCCGCCGTCCCACCAGAACACGTTCCACACGGTGCCCTCCGCGACATACCCGTCCGGTGTGAGCAGAAGGGCGTCATCCGCGTCGGCTAACTCGGCCTCGTTGGTCGCATCGGAGAAGACGCCGCGCGCGGTTGTCTTGTAGGGATAGGGTGCGTGGGGTTCCGCCGCCGTGATCACCGCTGGCGGCGCGACGGGTGGCACGTCGCGCACCGTGACGCTTGCTCGTCCGTCGCTCACCTCGAGGCGCACGACCGCGTTCCCGATGCCCGCGAACGGCTTGACGAGTCGCTCGGGGTCTTGCCGCGGGCGCGGGAGCCGGAGCTCGGCGAGCGAGCGTTCCAGCCGGGCGAGATGGTGCGCGAGGAAGGGAATAGCACCCTCGCGTACCCGCATCGTTTCGATAAGCCCGGAGCCTGGCTGCTCCACCCGGAGTCCTGTTCCTCGTGTCCAACGTCTTGGATTGGCTCAGGATAGGGAGGCAGGCGCAGCCGAGCAAGTTGCCCCGGAGCACCCCCACTCCACATGTTGTGACCGCCCGTACACCCCGGACGAGGACCCTATGCGACGGCTACCCCGCTCCCTCCCCGCTTCGTTTCCCCGCGCAGCCCAAACCCGCTCGATGACCCTTGTCGCCGCCCTACTCGCCGCGGCGTGTTCGCACGCGCCCCCACCGGATTTCGCTCCCGACCCCGGGCTCGTGGCGCAGATCCAGGGGATCCGCATCATCACCGGCTATTCGCGCGCCTGTCCGGGCGCATTGATTCCCACGACCTATGAAGCGGTCCTGATGGACGGCTCGCGGGTCCAGTTCGCGCGCTCGTATGACAAGAACCATCCGCCCCGTCTGCACGTGGTGTTCTTGGACCGTGAGAGTCCCGACGCCTTTTCGCAGGAGGATGGCGATTGGGTAACCGAGCGGGACCCGCTAGCGACAGTCTCGACGGGGTTCCGTCTCACGGCAACGATGCGCGCAAAGCCGAGTGCCACGAGCACGGTAGTGATTCCGCCGTACTACGGCTGCATGCCCCACGCGTTCGCGTTCGCGGGCGAGCCGGGAGCGGCGGGAGAGGCGGGGGGGAACGGGCCCGACGTGAGCGTGCGAGTCGGGCTGTTACGGTCCCCGTTCTACGACCAGCTGTACGTTGCCGGGATCCAGGTAGGTGTGGCGCCGCCCTTCTATATCCTCGGCGATGCCGCGATCGTGCCGCCGGCGGCCTGGTTGGTGATCGACACTCGAGGGGGGCGCGGCGGGAGCGGGTTGGCGGGCGCGAACGGCTCCGACGGGACGGCGGGAGCGACGGGGTGCCCGGCACAGCCAGGGGGGCCCGGAGGGAACGGCGGGAACGGGGGGCCGGGTGGTGCCGGCGGGCGCGGGGGTCGGATCAACGTGATCGTCCCTGTGGATCAGCCGCTCCTCGCCGGGCTCGTCGAGGGCCGCAGCCCCGGAGGCCCGGGGGGTCAAGGGGGAGCGGCCGGCGTTGGGGGGCGGGGAGGAAAAGGCGGCCAAGGATCGACCGACGCGAACAACCGCCGTTGCCCTGACGGGTCGGACGGCGCCGCCGGGCGCGCCGGCATTCAAGGTCCCGCGGGGAGCGAGGGAGCAGCGGGGCCGCGCTCGATTGTCGTCACGGCCCCGACGAACGAACTCTTCGGCATGCAGGTGCCACCGGGTCTGGGCGCGCTGCTCGAACGGTTGCAGCGCCGACCCTAACGGGGCGGGCCGGCTGGCTAACGCACGACGAGGTGCGAGTACTGCAGCAGGTTTTCGACGACGAGCTCCAGCTCGTCGCCCGGGTGAAGCGGGGGGAGGGGCGCGGTCCAAGAGCTCCACCCCGCGACCGGGGCCGCCACGAGCGTCGCGCTGCCGCCCGAACTCAGGAACTCGAGCGGCACGGTAAACTCCCCCGAGCCGTTCGTCGTCACCATGCCCAGCCGTAGCCACATCCCCCCTCGGACGAGGTAGATTCTCACGTCCGACCAGTTGCTGTTGATGACGTGGAGGGGCGTGGGGTCGGGGTGGGCAGGGGTGGAGTCGGGGGAGGCTGTCGTCACGGCCGGGGCGTGGCGCGCGCACCCCGCCGTCCCGAGCGTTGCCATCACGCTGCACGCGACGATCGATAGCGCCAGCGGCCTCATCGGGGAATGCGTCATAGCGTTCACCCCCCTGTTGGTAACATAGTGCGCGAGACCGAACCGCAGAAGGGATCGTGATGCCCGGGTCGTACGATGTCATCATCGTCGGAGCGGGTCACAACGGCCTCGTGACGGCCGCCTATCTCGCACGCGCAGGCAGGCGGGTGCTCGTACTCGAGCGGCGCGACGTCGTTGGGGGGGCCTGCGTAACCGAGGAGCTCTGGCCCGGGTTTCGGGTCTCCACCGCCGCCTACGTGAACAGCTTGCTGCGTCCCGAGATCATTCGGGACTTGCAGCTCGCGCGACACGGCTTTGAGCTGCTGCCGCGGAGCCCGTCGTCGTTCACGCCGTTCCCCGACGGTCGTTTCCTGTTGCTCGGCCCGGACAAGGAACAGACGCGCCGTGAGGTGGCTAAGTTCTCGTCGCGCGACGCCGACGCCCTACCCCGCTACGAAGCGCTGCTCGAGCGCATCGCCGCGTTCATCGAACCCACGCTCCTCGAGACCCCCCCCGACCCCTGGTCGCTCGGGCCGAAAAACCTCGCGCACCTCGCACGGCTTGGGTGGCGATTCGTGCGGTTGGGGCGTGACGGCCCGGCGGCGATCGAGATCCTCACCGGTGCCGCGCGGCCGATCCTCGACCGGTGGTTCGAGTCGGAGGAGCTGAAGATCGCCCTCGCAACGGACGCCATTATCGGCGCCATGGCCTCCCCCTCGATGCCGGGCACCGCATACGTCCTGTTCCACCACGTGATGGGGGAGTGCAATGGGGTGCGTGGGATGTGGGGGTATGTGCGCGGCGGGATGGGGGGGATCACGCAGGCGTTGGCGGCCGCGGCGCGCGAGCGCGGCGTAGAGATCCGGCTCGAGAGCCCGGTGGCGAAGATCGTCACGCGTCGGGGCCGGGTGCGCGGGGTGGCGCTCGCGGACGGCACCGAGTTCGAAGCCCGGAAGGTCGCCTCGAACGCCGACGCCCACGTCACCTTCTTGGATCTCGTCGATCCCCACGACCTCCCCCCGGAGTTCGTGGCGGCGGTGCGCGGCATCGACTACGCCAGCGCCTCGCTCAAGATCAACGTTGCCTTGGCGGAGTTACCGGATTTCTCCGCGGTGCGCGGCAGCGGCCTCGCGCCCCAAGCGCACCTGCGGGGGACGATTCACCTCGCGCCGAGCCTCGACTACATGGAGCGCGCGTACGACGACGCCAAGTACGGCCGGCCGTCCGGCGACCCCATTCTCGAGTGCACGATCCCGTCGGTGGTGGACACCACCGTAGCGCCGGCCGGGAAGCATGTGATGTCGTTCTTCGTGCAGTATGCGCCCTACCGGCTCGCGAACGGGGGCTGGGACGAGGCGAAGGAGCGATTTGCCGACCGCTGTTTCGACATCTTGAACGAGTACGCGCCTAATTTCAAACGCGCCGTGATTGCTCGGCAGGTCTTGTCGCCGCTCGACTTGGAGCGCCGCTTCGGGCTCACGGGGGGCAACATCTTCCAGGGCGCGATGACGCTCCCGCAGCTCTTCTTCCTACGTCCCCTGCCCGGATACGCCGACTACCGCACCCCCATCAAGGGCCTGTACTTGTGCGGTTCGGCGACGCACCCGGGCGGGGGCGTCATGGGCGCGTGCGGCTACAACGCCGCGCGCGAGATTCTGCGGGACCGCTAGGCCTTCTTCGCGGTCGGGGGCAGGTGTCCGTTCTCGCGCAGGTAGATCGCCATCTGGCTGTAGTGGTCCGCCCAATCGGCCACCGTGATCAGCGCCGACATGGCTTTGGTGACCTTGCGCCCACCAAAGAAGTCCACGCTGTCGGCGAGCTGTCCGTCCTTGAGCTCCGCCAGCGCCGTCTCGCAGAACTTGAACGAGTCCTTGAGCCCCGCGACCAGCTTCTCCTTGGAATCGGTCCCGGCGAACTTGTCGGCGTTGGGCTCCGGCTTGCCGGTCGACGCGCTGCAGAGGTAGTTGTTCCCTTCTTTGATCAGGTGGGCGACCACGTCCCCGAAGCTCATCTGGGCAGGCGTCGGCTTGAAGCCGTACTTATCGGCGGGCATTTCCTCCGCCGCGTCCACGATGTTCTTCGTCTGCCGTTTGGCGAGCATCCGGACGCCGTCGCTGACGGGGTTCTGCGCGAAGAGGACCACGGGCGCGACGACAGCGAGCGTACAGAGCGTGAAGGCCGCGGCTTTCATGCGGAGCACCTCCAAGGGGGTTCGCGGTGAGTGACGGCGGTTGCCCCCCAATCTCGGACCGGTTCGCGCCCCCTGTCTAGGGGGCCGGGCCTGTCGACGGTGTAGATTCCGGCACCCCCGAACGTCCGGATCTCGTGATGCGCGCTCCCAGCGCCGTGTTGCTTCTCGCCACCGTGTGCTCGCCGTCGCTCGTCGCCCAGTCCAACGCCGAGCAGGTGGCGAACGACGCGTACACGCGGTCTCACGACTACCATCTCGTGCACCAACGCATCGAGGTCAGGAATTTCGCCTGGGACTCGACGTCGTTCGACGGCCGGGTGACGACCACGCTCGTGGCCCTCCGTCCCGCACTCGACTCGGTCGTCCTCGACGCCGGCGCCCTCCTCGCGGTGGGGCGCGTTGCCGACGGCGCGGGGCGGCCCCTCGTGGCGCACGCGCACGGGGACACGCTCGTCGTTTATCCGGCGCGCCCGGTCGCGTTCCACGACACGTTGCGGTTCGCAATCGACTACCATGCGCGCGTCGAGAACGGCCGAGGCCTGACCTTCATCCAGAGCGAGGGGCGGGAGCACCGGCCCCAGCAGATCTGGAGCCAAGGGGAGGAACACGACAACCACCTCTGGTTCCCCACGTACGACTTCCCGAACGACAAGATGAGGTGGGAGCTCGTGGCCACGGTGCCCCGCGAGGACGCCGTGATATCGAACGGCCGGCTCGTGGCGGATCGGCCCGCGGCGGGGGGGCAGCACACCGTGACGTGGCGCCAGGACCAGCCGAGCGCCACGTACCTCGTGTCGCTCGTCGTGGCGCCGCTCGCGAAGCTCAGCGACCGCTGGCACGGCGTGCCGGTCGAGTACTACGTCTATCACGCGGACTCGGGCGTCGCCCGGCGCCTGTTCGGCGTGACCCCCGACATGATCGACGTGTATTCCCGCCTGACGGGCGTCCCGTATCCGTGGGCCAGGTACGCGCAGACCACCGTGGCGGATTTCTTCGGCGGGATGGAGAACGTGAGTGCGACGACGCTCGTCGACTGGCTCCCCGACGACCGGGCGTACCGCGACCGACCATGGTATCAGTGGATTCTGATCCCGCACGAACTCGCGCACCAGTGGTTCGGGGACTACGTCACGACCGAGAACTGGGCGAACATGTGGCTGAACGAGGGCTTCGCCGAGTTTATGCCGGGGCAGTATTGGGGCGAGCGGCTCGGGCGTCACGCCGCGGACGACTACTACCTCGACGAGTACCGTCAGTACTTGGAGATCGACGCCCGGCGGCGGATGCCGCTCGCCGCCCTGGGGTCGAACAACATCTATCCGAAGGGCGCGCTGGTGCTCCGGATGCTGCGCGCCTACCTGGGCCCCGAGCGCTTCTGGGCGGCCTTGCACACCTACCTCACGCGCCACGCGCTCGGGAACGCGACGAGCGACGATCTCCGGCAGGCGGTCCTCGACGCGACAGGGGAGAATCTCGCCGGGTTCTGGAACGAGTGGGTGTACGGCGCGGGCCATCCCGCCTTCGTAGTCAGCGCGGCCTACGACACGACGGCGCGGACGCTCGCGCTGACCGTGAAGCAGACCCAGACGGACAGCCTCCGGGCAGACAGCGCGGGGCTGCGCTACCACACCGCCCTGATCTTCCACGTGCCACTGACGATCCGCGTCGGCACCTCCCGCGGCGACGTCGTGCGCCCGGTCGCCCTGAACGTGCGCGAGCAGACGATCACCGTGCCCGATTTGCCGGGCCCGCCCTCGATGGTGGTGTTCGACGACGGCAACCGGATCCTGAAGGACCTGACGTTCGACGAGCCGACGTCGTGGCTCGCGACCCAGCTCGAGCGCGACCCGGACCTGTGGAACCGGGAGTGGGTGATCGAGGAGCTCGCGAAGCGGCCCGCCGACTCGAGCGCGCGTGCGGCGCTCGTCCAAGCGGCGACGGCGGCGGACTATTACCTGACCCGCGCCGAGGCCGCGGAGGCGCTGGGGCGGTTTGGCCCCGCGGCGGCGGCGCCGCTCGCCCGGGCCCTCGGGGACACCTCGGCGGCCGTGCGCCGCGCCGCCGTCGCGGCGCTCGGGCGGTTGGGGGGGCCCCGCGCCGCAGCGCTCGCGCGCGCGACGTTTCGGGGGGACTCGAGCTACGAAGTGCGGGCCGCAGCGCTCAGCGCGCTCGTCGCCGCCGACTCAAGCGCGCGCGACAGCGCTATCGGGTGGGGGCTCGCGACCCCCTCCTACCAGGACGCGATCGCGGAGGCCGCCTACCGGATCATCGCCCAGACCGGTGACACGGGTGCCATTCCCCGGGTGGAGGGCCTGCTCGGCACGGGTCGCTTCCCGGCGCACGTGCTGGCGGCCCTGGCCGCCCGAGGGAGCGGCCACGCGCTCGACGCGCTCGCCCGCCACCTGGACGACGAGCGTCCGTACGTGCGGCGTTGGGCGGTCGAGGCGTTCCGATTCACGCTGCCCCGCCCGCTCGCGCTGGCGCGGTTACAGGCGCTCGCCGACAAGCTGCGCTACCCGGACACGAAGCGCGCCGTGGGGAAGGCGCTCGAACAGCTCGCGAAGCCTGAGGGAACGGGGACTGCGGAGCCTTAGCGGGGGGCCTCGACCTCAAGCCCGCGCTGGCCAGATCGGCGCACCGCCCGGTTCCAGGCCCAGTAGAGCGGCAGCCCCAGCAGGATCAGCGCCATCCCGACCGCGAAGTCGGCGAGTTGTTCGCGCGCTGTGTTCACGATGAGCCAGAGGGCGAAGAGCACGAAGAGGAGGGGTGTGATGGGGTACCCCCAGGTCCGGTAGGGGCGCGCGAGCCCCGGGGCGCGGCGGCGCAAGATGATCACCGCACTGCACGAGAGGCCGTAAAAGAGGAATTCGCCGAGCACGACGTAGGTGAACAGCCGACTGTAGGTCCCCTTCCACGACGGCTCGGTGGAGATCCAGGTCAAGAGGATCGAGATGACGCCTTGGGCCACGAGGGAGGGCACCGGGGTGAGGAACCGCGGGTGCACGCCCGCGAGCCAGCTCGGCAGGCGGCCGTCGCGCGCCATGGCGTAGGGGACGCGCGCGGCCGTGAGGATGATGCCGTTGTTCGAACCGAGCGTCGCGATCAGGATGGCTGCGGCGACGAAGCCCGCGCCGCGGGGGCCGAGCGTGACCTGGGCGGCGTCGGAGGCGACGAGACCCGAGGCGGCCATCTTCGCAGGCGAGAGCACGTAGGCAAACGACGCGGTGACGAGGCAATAGAGGACTACCGCGATAACCGTCGACAGGACAATCGAGCGCGGCAGATTGCGCTCGGGGTCGGTGACCTCGCTTCCCACGTAGGTGATCTCGATCCAGCCGTCGTAGGCCCAGAGCGCGGCGACGAGCGCGACGCCGAAGGCGCCGACCTGGTGGCCGAGCGGCGCGTCGGACCAGAGCGGCGAGAAGTTTGCCGTGCTGCCGCCGGGAAGCGCGAACGCCACGGCGATGAGGACGACGACAAGGCCGGTTTTGATGAGGGTGAGGATGTTCTGGGTCACGGCGCCGAGCTTGACGCCGAAGCAGTTCAGGGCGGTGAGGGCCGCAATTGAGAGGACGGCGACAAGTTTCACTCCTGCGTCGTCTAGCGGCACGAAGACGCCCACGTAGGTCGCGAAGCCCACGGCGATCGCCGCGATGGAGGCGGGATTGATGACCACGCCGCTCGTCCAGCCGTATAAGTACCCCCACACCGGCCCGTACGCGCGGGTCAGATAGGCGTACTGGCCGCCAGCCTCGGGCATGGCGGCCCCGAGCTCGGCCACGGAAAGGGCGCCAAGCAGCGACACGAGGCCGCCGACCACCCAGACGAGGATCGTGGGAAGCGTAGCGCCGAGACCCGCGGCGATGGTGCTCGGCACGATGAAGATGGCCGACGCGATGATCGTGCCGAGGTTGATCATCGTCGAGTCGAGCAGCCCGAGCTGCCGCTTGAGCTCGGGCATTCAGCGCTTGCGCCAGTCGCGATAGGCGGCCTTCAGGACCCCCTGGAAGTGGTAGACGCCTTCCTCGAACCGGACTGAAAAGCGTCCCCGGTCGTAGGCGCGCGACCCGAGGCCCTGCTGCACCCGCGCGCAGATCTCAGCGTCCTCGCGTTGGACCTTGTCCGAGAAGGCGATGTCGGCCTCGATGCGCTCACGCGCCGCCGTGGACGAGACGTCAGCGTAGTAGTACCGGAAGATCACGCGACAGCGATCGGGGGCCACGGGGAGGACGACGTTCGATTGCAGCCGCCCGGGGACGACGTTGAGCATCAGGTTGGGGAATACATGGTAGTACAGCGCCTCCCCCCCACCTCCCGTGTAGACGTTGCGGTCGCCGGTCAGCGGGCCGACCTGCACCGAGTACCAGTCGTGCACTTCCGTGACGTAGCCCTCGTAGTCGTACAGCGTGAACAACTCCGGGTGCACGTAGGGCACGTGGTAGCCCTCAAGGTAGTTGTCGACGTACACCTTCCAGTTGGCATTGACCTCGTAGTCAACCCGTCGCTCGAAGGTGAGCGCGCCGAGGCGAGTCGGCTGGACGCGCTCGCGGATGCCCGCGAGGTAGGTCGTGAGGGGCTTGGGCCGCGGGGCAAGGCTCACGAACACGAGCCCCTCCCACTCGGCGAGGTGCACGGGGGTGAGGCCGTAGTCGCGCTTATCGAACAATTCCACGCGATTGAAGTGCGGCACGCCCCGGAGCATCCCGTCGAGCCGGTAGGTCCAGCCGTGGTACTTGCAGATCAGCATGTCGGCGGTCCCGTTTTTCAGGGCGAGCGGGCCGCCGCGGTGGCGACAGACGTTGTAGAACGCGCGCAGCGTGCCGTCGCGACCGCGCACCACGAGGATGGGCTCCCCGGCGACTTCCGCGACGACGTGATCGCCCGGCCGGGACAGCTGATGCTGGTCGGCGACGTGCTGCCAGGTCGTCGCGAACACGGCTTCACGGTCGAGGGCGTGGAAGGCGGGGTCCACGTACCAAGTCGCCGGAATGGTCTCCGCCCGCGCGAGCGGACGGACGCGCAGATCGGCCGCCTTGAGCCGCGGATACGCCCCGTTCTTCGGCATCAGGGCCCGAGGCGGTTGTACTTACGCAGCACCTCGCGCAGACGGTCGTGCGGGAGGGCAAAGACGGTGAGGTCGTCGGCGCCGGTCATCGTCTGGGCGGCGAGCATCGCGTTGATGATCGCCTCTTCAGTGGCCTGGACGGTGGCCTCGTAGAGGGGGGTGATGCGTTCGTCGCGGAGCATGGCCACGGTGCCGACGGCGGAGTCCGCTGCGACGTGGGGGTTCGCGGTGGAGAACGCGAGGAACAGGTCCCCGGACGACTGCGCCGCGAGGCCGCCCATGCGTCCGACGCCGAGCGCTGCGCGTTTCGCCAGGCGCTTCAGCTGGTGCGGCAGGAGCGGGGCGTCAGTCGCGACGACGATGATGATCGATCCGAAGTCCTCCGCGAGCCGGGCGTCCCGCCCCGAGCGCCCCCCCTCGCAGGGCTGACGACACGGCCGCAAGTCCGAGATCTCGCGGCCGACCGGGACGCCGGCGATCCGCAGCGGCGCTCGAGCGCCGTAGTTGCATTGCACCAGGACGCCCACCGTGTACCCCGATACCGCGCCACGGCGCGAGGCCGTGCCGATCCCGCCTTTGAAGCCGTTGCACACCATGCCTGTGCCGCCGCCGACATTCCCTTCGCTCACCGGCCCCGAGTGAGCGCTGTCCATCGCGGCCCAGGCGTCGCCCTGGGAGACATGAAAGCCGTTGATGTCGTTCAAGGCGCCGTCCCACGTCTCGGCCACGACCGGCAAGGACCATTCGTCCTCGCGCATCCGGCCGTGGGCGAGGGCCCAGGCAATCACCGCGTCCCGCACGACGCCCACAGAGTGCGTGTTCGTCAGCATCACCGGGCCCCAGAGGAAGCCCGACTCCTCGACCCACGTCGTGCCGGTCATCTCGCCGTTGCCGTTCATGCTGAACCAGCCGGCGAAGACGGGGTCGGCTGCGGCTTTGCCGCGGGGGAAGATGGCCGTGACGCCCGTGCGCACGGGGCCCTTGCCCACGACGCGCTTGCCGCTGCCCGCCATAAGCGTCCGCTGACCGACCTCGACGCCTTGCACGTCCGTGATGGCGTCGAGCGGTCCGGGGGTGCCTTCGAGCGGGACCCCGAGCTCCCGCGCGCGCTCGGGCCGCTGCGCGGCGGCGACCGGGAGCAGTGGCGCTATCGGGACGACGCGAGCGAGCGAAAGGGCAACGATGGCGGTGAGGAGCAGACGGCCGGGTGTCATGGGGTGTGGGCGCGAAGGTGCGGTAGCATAGGGCGCGCATGCGGGGGTGGCAAGCGGGCTGGCGGCGATAGATTCAGGACCTCATGACCGACAGTTTCGCCGCATCCCCGAGCTCCTATTGGCGGCTCAGCCGCGCGCCGCGTTACAGCCTCCTGTTCGCGCTGCCGCTACTCGTGTTCTATCAGGTCCTCGCGGTGCTCGAGTCGGGCGGCACGCGTGTCGTGCGCAACGGCGCCGACGTCATCCTCCAAAGTCTGTTCGTCGCCGTCGCCGGATCGTGGGGTCCGCTCCTGTTCATGGTCGTGCTCATCGTCGTCGGTCTCTGGCTCGTCGCGCGCGATCGGCGCACGCACGGGGCGCGGCTGCGCACCGCAGTGTTCGGCGGCATGCTGGCGGAATCGATCCTCTTAGCCCTCTTCTTCGGAGTAGTCGTGGGCGGTGTCACGCGCGGCGTGCTGCGGCTCGTCCATCCGCTCGCGGTGCCGTCGGGCCGGGAGCTCGACTGGTGGACGCGGCTGATGCTGTCGCTTGGGGCGGGACTGTACGAAGAGCTTCTGTTTCGGGTGCTGCTCGTGGGCGCCCTCGCCGCGGCGGCTCGCGCGCTGCTCGGGTGGCGCGCCGTGACGGCGGGAGTCGCGGCGGCCGTTCTCGGGGCCGCCGTCTTCTCAGCGTTTCACTACCTCGGACCGTATGGCGACCACCTCGAGCTCTACTCGTTTGTGTTTCGGATGGTAGCGGGCCTGTTCTTCTCAGGGCTCTACCTGGCGCGGGGGTTCGGCATTACCGCCTGGACCCACGCGCTCTACGACGTCTCGTTGCTCCTCATGCAGTAGCGCCGCGCCGGCGCTTCCGGTCCCTCCCCCGGCTCCGGGCGGCGGCGGCGATCGTTTCCCCCGCAGCGCCTCCTTGGCACGCTCGCGCAGCCGGAAACGTTGGATCTTCCCTGTCGCGGTTTTGGGAAGGTCGTCGGCGAACACGATCCAGCGCGGGTACTTGTACGCGGCGAGGCGGTCCTTGACGAAGGCCTTGAGCTCGTCCTCGAGCGCCGGGCTCGGCGTGTGGCCCGGCCCGAGGACGACGAAGGCGAGCGGTTTGACGAGCTCGTCGGCGTCGGCAGCCCCGACGACGCCGGCTTCGAGGACGGCCGGGTGCTCCACGAGGGCCCCTTCCACTTCGGCCGGGGAGACCCAGATCCCGCCGGCTTTGATCATGTCGTCGACCCGACCGGCGTACCAGAAGTAGCCATCCGCGTCGCGCACGTACTTGTCGCCGGTGCGCACCCAATCCCCTTGGATCGTCTGCTTGGTGCGCTCGTGCTGGTTCCAGTAGCCGGCACACGCCGAGTCCCCTTTGACGATGAGATTCCCGACCTCCCCCACGGGCACCTCATGGCCGTCGTCGTCCACGACCCGCGCGTCGTAGCCCGGCACGATGGTGCCGCTCGAGCCTGGGCGCACCTGGCCGCGCCGATTGGCAATGAAGGTGTGACACATCTCCGTGGAGCCGATGCCATCGAGGATCTCGAGGCCGAAGCGATCGAGCCAGCGTTGGTAGAGCGCCTTCGGAAGCGGCTCGCCGGCCGAGCTACACAAGCGCAACGAGCGCAGGTCGTAACGCCGTTCCGCGTCCGGGACGGCGAGGAGGGCGGCGTAGGCTGTGGGCACGGCGTAGAACACCGTGGGCCGCTCGCGGCTGATGAGCGTGAAGACAGCCGACGGCTCGGGCCGGCCCGGGTAGAGGACCGTGGACGCACCCACGTGGAACGGGAAGTACAACGCGTTCCCGAGCCCGTAGGCGAAGAACAACTTTGCGACGGAGAACGTGCGGTCGTCAGGCCCGAGCTCGAGCACGTGGCGTCCGAAGCTTTCGCAGCACACGAGCATGTCGTGGTGGAGATGGACGGCGGCTTTAGGTGTGCCGGTGGTGCCCGACGTATAGAGCCAGAAGGCGACGTCGTCCTTGGTGGTCGGTGCGGCCTCGAGCTCTGCGCTCTCGGCTTCCACGAGGGCGTCGTAGGGCAGTTCGTTCGACGCCGCGGTGCCCGCGACGACGACGTGGCGCAAGGCCGGCGTCCGGGAGCGCACCTCCGCCACCGCCCCCGCGAGCGGGGCGCTGACGATGGCCACCTGGGCCCGGGAGTCTCGGAGGATGTATTCGTAGTCGCGCGGCTTAAGGAGCGTGTTGGTAGGAATCGGGATCGCGCCGATCTTGAGCGCGCCCCAGAAGGTCCAGATGAACTCGGGCGAGTCATGCAGCAGCAATGCCACCCGCTGCTCCTGCCCGACGCCGAGGCGTCGTAGCGCCTGGCCCAGCCGATTGGCGCCTGCGGCCACCTGGGCGTAGCTGAGCCGCCGGTCCTCCGCGATCACCGCAAGCCGCCCCCCCCGCCCCTCGACAACATGGCGATCGACGAACCAGGTGGCAGCGTTGTACTCCCTCGGGATCTCCATCGGTCGGGCGATGTTATCCGCGCGTACGCGGACGTCAAGCGCGCCCCCCTGCCCTCGCGCCCGCTCGAGCGTGCTCGTAATTTCCGGGCAGGATCGGCTGACCCATGCCCCTACGTCCCAGCATGCCCGCGCCCTGGCTCAGCCTCGCGCTCCTCGTCGGCCTCGTGCCCGGCGGCGTCCCCCGCGGGGGGGGCCATCCGGGGCCCGGTCCCGTCGCACAGCCCGATTCAGGCGCCACGCTGCGGGGCGCGCGGCGCGCGCAGGCGTCCTTCGAGAGCTATCGACGGCAGCACGTGCTCGAGCGCGACGTCTACCCCGCCGGGGCATGCGACCTCCACTTCGGTCGGTTCTGCTTCTGGTACGGCGACCGCAAGTACGACTCCGTCCCCGAGCCGGGGGTCATTCGCGAGGCGCGGGGGCGCCTCCTCGGCGAGCTTGCCGCCGCCGCGGCCCAGCTGCCCGGCGACGACTGGATTGCGGGCCAGCGCGTGCGCTACCTGCTCGAAGACGGCCGTCCGGCGGACGCCGTCGCCCTCGCCCACGATTGCCGCGGGACACCCTGGTGGTGCACGGTGCTCGCGGGGCTCGCGTTGCACGGCGCCACCCAATTCGCGTCCGCGGATTCGGCCTTCGCGACGGCCCTCGGCGCGATGCCGGAGGAGGAGCGATGCCGCTGGCGCGACGTGTCGGCCCTCTTGCCGTCCGAGCTCCGGGGCCGCTACGAGCGGATGACCTGCGAGGAGCGGACCGACTTCGAGGGCCGGTGGTGGTGGCTCGTAGCCCCGCTCGCCTCGGGCCCCGGCAACGATCGCCGGACGGAGCATTTCGCGCGCCTGACGTTGGCACGCATTGAAAGCGAGTCTCGGACGGCGTTCAACATGGTGTGGGGCGACGACCTGCGGGAAATGCTGCTGCGGTTCGGGCCCGACGTCTTCTGGAGCCGGCGGCCATCCTCAGCGCTCAGCACCGCGGAGGTGCAGATCACCGGCTATGATCGCGAGCCGGCATTTCATTTCGTTCCCTCTGCGCATGCGTTCGCGGATCCCGGGCGCGCCAAGCTCGAGGATTGGGCGCCGGCCGACGCGCACCCCGGCGAATTGTACGCGCCACCCTATGCTGAGCGGTTCCTACCCCTCGAGGCGCAGATCGCGGCGTTTCGTCGCGGCGATTCGTGTCTCGTGGCCGGGGTCTACGACGTCTCGGCCGACCCGAGCGTCGGCCATCAACCGGCCCGCACGGCCCTCGTACTCGCTCGCACCGAGGCGGCGCGCGTCGTCAGCGCCCGCGAGACGCATCTCGACGGTCGCCAGGTGTTGACCGCCACGGCGGCCTGCGCGCCTGAGGTGGCGAGTCTCGAAATCGTGGGAACGAACGCGCGGTGGGTCGCCCGCCTGCGCCAGGGGATCGAGCCGCCAGCTCGCGACGCCGTGTCGGATCTCCTGCTCCTCGACCCGACGGATTCGGTCACGCGGGACCTCAAGGCGCTGCTCCCGCATGCCCTGCCGAGCGCGCGAGTCCCGGTCGGCAGAGTGGGCCTGTACTGGGAGGTCCCGGGAATCGACTCCGCGGGCGACCCCGTCAGCACGTCCCTGGCCGTCACGGCCGAGCCCCGCTCCTGGCTCGGCCGCCGGGTCGAGTCGCTGGGCCTCGCCCGGCGGCACCGGGGGGTCGAGTTGAGCTGGGAGGAGGTGCTGCGGTCGGAAGGCGGCATCGCCGCTCGGGTGCTCGATCTCGACCTGTCAGCGCTCGCCACCGGCCGCTACTGGATAGAGCTCAGCGTGAGCGTCGCCGGCGCGGTGCCGGTCAGGGCGACCCGGGAGGTCGAACTGGTGGAGCGCTGAGGTTCGGCCCGGCGTAGACGGCCCGCGCTCGCGCGAGCAGGTCCCGCACGTGGTCGCGCTCCGCCTCGGTATTCCAGCGCTCGTACGCTCGCGCCGCCTCGTCGAGGCGGTCGATCCAGCGCACGAAGAACGCCGCGTCGCTCGGGGAGCGGGTCGGCGCGCCCGCCACCGTCACGTACACTGGACTCGTGGACGCGAAGGGGTAGCGATCGAGCACGGGGAGCTCCGCTCGGTCCGCGTAGGCGCGGAGGACGTACCACCCGCTCTCCCCAATGGGAACCGGGACCGTGGCGCGCGCCTCGGTGCGGTCGCCCGTGAGGGGGATCGTGGCCACGACCCGGCCGTTGCCCACGATCTCCAAGTGATCGACCGAGACGTTCGAGTGGAGCCCCACGCGCGCAGCCAGGCGCCCGGGGGCCGCGAGACGGATCTGTGCTCCGATGCCCTGGCCCCCGAGCGTGAACTCGAGCAGCGGCGCGTTGCTCACGAACGTTCGCCCGGACTTGAGCCCGGCAAGGAAGGCCCGCTGCGCGAGTCGCGGTCCCGCTTCGACCCACACCCGCACGAGTCCGGGGGGCCCGCGCAGCGAGGCGAAGTTCGGGAACGCATCGGTGCCCCCGCCCGCCGGGAGCGGGAAGCCGCAATTCAAGAGCCGGTACCACACCTCTGACGTCGCGAGGTGATCGGAGTAGCCCATCACCTCGAGATAGTCGACCTTGCCAAGGGCCACGTCGACCGGAAGCTCGTCGGTGAGCGGCGTCGTGGTGTCCGCCGGATCGGGCCGCGTGTCGAAGGGATGGGCGTAGCCCACGAGCGCGCCTTGGGCGTGCGCCAGGTCGGCCACGTCGGCGTTGGTCGGATAGAGACTCGCGGCCGCCGTATTGGGATAGGCCGCGTACGCGGGCACAAGTAGATGGTCCCGGAGGCCCAGGAGCCCGACGTGCCCCCAGTAGCTCGTGTGGTACTCCTGGCCGACCAGGAGGAGCAGGTCGGCCCCCGACGCGGGGTCCGACTCGGTGCGGAAGGCAGCGACGTCAGGAATGCGCTGCTCTTTGTTGACCACCAAGTTCTCGACGAGGTGCAGGTCCTCGGCGCGCGCTTGGAAAGCGAGGTGCGCAGGGGTGTTGCGGTACGCTCCGCCGTAGTTCATGTGGACGTGCAAGTCCCCGCTCCACCAGCCGCGAGCCGGGAGATTCGCCAGTCGTTCCAGCACGATCCGTCGCGCCACGGTGCCACCCGGAGGCACAGTCACGTCGCTCCGCGCGACCCGATACTCGGCCCCACGCCACACCTCCACGCGCACCCGGCCCGCGGCGACAGCGAGTTCGCTCCCGCCGCCCGAGTGGAAATACCCGTACTCGAAGGGCCCCTCACGCCGGTCGAAGGCCTCGTCCGCGTGGCGCCAGGCGTCGTCGGGGGCGTAGGCCCGGCCGTCAGGGCCGGTGACCGACACGCGGGCGGGTATCGAGCGCCCGCTGGCGTCCACGACGGTGAGGCGCAGTCGGCCCGTGGCCCGTCGGTAGCGGCGGCGCGTGGCGACCACTTGTTGGCGCCGGGCCCCTGGCAGGTCGACGATCCAGACGGACGTGTTGCCGTCCTCGTTCGAGATGTAGGCGATGTGGCTGCCGTCGTGCGACCAGCGGGGGGCGGTCGCGTCGAATGCTCCGTAGGTGAGCGGGAAGACGTCGCCGCCTTCGCTCGTCATCAGCCATAGCTGGTGCCATTGACCTCCGAGGTAGGAGCTGAACACGACGCGGCGGCCGTCGGGGGACCAGTC
Organism: Gemmatimonadales bacterium; assembly: GCA_035538175.1. GTDB lineage: Bacteria > Gemmatimonadota > Gemmatimonadetes > Gemmatimonadales > GWC2-71-9 > AG41. The sequence continues at coordinate 20,619 of DATLKW010000448.1, forward strand.
GGGCCGCGCTTTCCACGTCGTCTCCTCATAATGGATCTCGCGCAAGGGGGCCCCGGGCGTCGCCGGCATGCGCCAGAGTCCGCCAGTCCCGTGGATGTGTCCACGGTTCGAGATGAGGATCAACTCCCGCCCGTCGGGGGACCACGTGGGAGACAGATAGTGGTCCCACGGGCTGTAGTAGTAGCGGGGGAGCCCGCTGTTATTGTCCTCGGTGAGTCGCGTGACCGCTCCGGGGACGCCGTCCTCCAGCGCCACGACGAAGACATGCCAGCGGGCGTTGTAGGCGGTCGAGACGAAGGCGACGCGGCGGCCGTCGGGGGACCAGCGGGGGTCGACGTTCACCGCGTGGTTCGCCGTGATCGGTCGGACGTTACCCGTCGCGAGCTCGAGCAGCTCGAGCTCGATCGCGTCGTTCGCATAGCGCGCGAACACGAGGAACCGGCCGTCCGGGGACCAGTCGGGTTGATAGTCGTAGGCGGCGTCGCGGGTAAGCTCCCCGGCGTCGGGCGACCCGATGCGTTGGCGCCAAAGCGAACCCTGCATCGCGTAGATCAACTCGTGCCCGTCGGGGGACCACGTGACGGCGCTCGGCCCGCTCGTCGCTTGCGGCACGTACATCTCGCGCCAGTAGTAGGCGTGCGGAAGGGCGACCTGCCTGAGCACCGGCTCTCGCTGAGCGGGGGCGAGCGAGGGGGCGAGGAGCGCAGCGGCGAGGACCGAGAGTGCGGACGTCGGTCTCCTCATGTCGACGGTGCGCCGCCTTTCGCCCCCAGGTAGAGCCCCTCGGGGTCGAGCACCTCTCGGAGCACGCGGAGCTCCAGGGCGCCGGGCGGGTCGACGGCCGCGAGTCGCGGCCGGCGGGCGAGGGGCCACCCCACGCCCGCCTCGACTTCCTCGACGGCGACCCCGGGGTACAGCGCGGCTAGCACCATCTCCCCCGTCGCTTCGTCCGTCTCGAGGATTGCCTTGTCCGTGAACACCTTCACCGGCCCCGCGCCGGACAGCCCGAGTTCGCGCCGGGTCCGTCCCGCGATCCGCTGCCCTGGGCTCGTGACGAAGTCGACGTGCTCGGGGAATGCGCGGCGGTCCAGCTTGGCCATGACGAGGGTCCGTCGGGCATGGATCGCGATTTCCGCCGCGCCGCCCGAGCCGGGCAGTCGCACCTTGGGGTTCGTGTAGGAGCCGATGACCGTGGTGTTGATATTGCCGTAGCGGTCTATCTGGGCGCCGCCCAGGAATCCCACTGCGATCCGGCCCTGTTGCAGGAACAGCTGGAACACGTCCGCCATGCCGCACACCATGAGCGATCCCGTGACGAGCGCGGGATCGCCGATCGACACCGGGAGGCGCTCGGGGACGGCGCCGACGGCTCCGGACTCATAAATGAGCACGAGGTGTGGGGCGTGGGTCGCGCGCGCTAGGTTGGCGGCGAGGTTCGGGAGGCCGATCCCCACGAACACCACCTCGCCGTCCGCCAGCTCCCGGGCGGCGAGCGTCGCCATCAGTTCGCCGGGCGTGTAGCGCGGGGCTGCGGGGGGCCCGACCCGTGTCGGGGGAGTCGCCGCGGCGCCGCGGATCGCCCGCTTAGAACCCGTAATTCACTCCCGCGGAGCGCCGCTCCTTGGCTTTGAGGCGTGCGGTGAGTCCGTGGTGCTTGTCGAGGTAGGCCGTGCGGTCGGGCACGCCGCGCACGAAGTCGTCGAGGTAGCGGTCTAGCTTCACGGGGTCGCGGGAGATCTCCTCCCACGCGACGTAGAACGCGTTGTCGCGGTCGTAGTACCCTTGCGCATAGGAGGGGTGCGCGCCCCACGGCTCGAGGACGACGGCGTCCACGACGAGCCCCGGGATCAGGGTTCGGTTGGGGTCGGAGCGGATGACCGTCTCGTCGACCAGTTCTTCGACGACCACGATCACGCGGCGCGCGGCGAACGCCGCTTCTCGCTGGACTCCGACGAGCCCCCAGATCTGCGTGTTGCCCTCCGCGTCGGCGCGCTGCGCGTGCACGATGGTCACGTCCGGGTTTAGTGCCGGGACGGTGGCGAGCGTCTCACCCGTGTAGGGGCACGTGACACTCCGGATGCGCGGGTTGACGCGGGGGAGGTCGGTGCCCGCGTAGTCGCGCAGCGGCCAGAACGGGAGCCGCGCCGCCCCCGCGGCGAGGCGCGCGACCATGCCGAAGTGGGAGTACTCCTCGATCTCGAGCGTCGTCGCGCCCCGGCCCTCGACGGCCCGGCGAAACGCGTGCAACGAGCCGACGCCCGGGTTGCCCGCCCAGGAGAACACGAGTTTCCGAGCGCACCCGGCGCCGATCATCTGGTCGTAGATGAGGTCGGGAGTGAGGCGCGCGAGCGTGAGGTCGCGCCGCCCTTGGCGGATGATCTCATGGCCCGCGGCGAACGAGATCAAGTGCGTGAAGCCTTCGATGACCACCGTGTCGCCGTCGTGCACAAAGCGGGCGACCGCGTCGCGCAGGGACATCAGCTTCGAGGTCGCGGTCAGTCGGTCATCTCACGCAAGGTTTCGTCAATGAGTGCGAGACCGGTATCGATGTCCGCTTCGTCGATCACGAGGGGTGGCGCCAGGCGCAGGGAGCTCTTCCCCGCCCCGAGCAGGAGCAGGCCCTTGCGGAAGGCGCGCTCGACGAGCGCATGCGGAATGTCGGGCGCCGGCTCGCGCGTGGTCCGGTCCTTGACGAACTCGATGCCGATCATGAGGCCTCGGCCCCGCACCTCGCCGATCGACCGATACCGCTCCGCGAGCCGTCGGGCGCCGGCGAGGAGGCGCTCGCCGAGCCGCGGCACGCGGGGGAGGAGCTCTTGCTCCACCACGTCGAGCGTCGCGAGCGCAGCGGCGCAGCACACGGGGTTGCCGCCGAACGTGCTGCCGTGGGCGCCCGGCGGCCACTTCATGATCGCCTCCCGCGCGATGATCGCGCCGATGGGCATTCCGCTTCCCAGGCCCTTCGCGCTGAGGAGGATGTCGGGCTCGATCCCCTCTTCCTCGCACGCCCACATCCGGCCGGTGCGACCCACGCCGCACTGGACCTCGTCGCATACGAGGAGGATCCCGTGCCGGTCGCACAACTCGCGCAGCGCCCGCAGGTACCCGGGTGGCGGCACGACGTAGCCCCCCTCCCCCTGAATCGGCTCGACGAAGATGGCCGCCGTGCCCCTGGGATCGAGGCGCTTGGCGAACAAATCGTCCTCGATCGACGACACGCAGCGCAGCGTGCATGCTGGCTCTCCGCGGCAGAACTCGCAGCGGTAGCGGTAGCCGTAGGGGACGTGATAGACCTCGGGGAGGAACGGGGCGAACCCGGCTCGCTGCACGGCTTTGCTCGCTGTGAGGCTCAAGCCCCCGTAGCTGCGTCCGTGAAACGCGCCGCTGAAGGCCACGATGGCCGGCCGGCCCGTCGAGTGGCGAGCGAGCTTGATCGCGCCCTCCACCGCCTCGGTTCCCGAGTTCGCCAGGAACACGCGCTTCTTGTTCTTGCCGGGGGCGAGGGCGGCGAGCCGTTCGCACAACGCTGCGAAGCCGTCGAAGTAGAAATCGCTGCCACAGATGTGGAGGAACCGCGCCGCGGCCTCCTGGATCGCGCGGACCACCTTCGGGTGACCGTACCCCGTGGACGACACGGCGATGCCGGCCATGAAGTCCAAGTAGCGGTTGCCGTCGACGTCTTCGACCATCGCTCCAGCCCCGCGGGCGATGACGAGGGGATACTCCTTGGGGTAGGAGGTCGAGGCCCAGCGGTTCTGGCGCTCGACGATCGCTAACCCTTTCGGCCCGGGCGGCCCGGCGACGATGCGAGGGTAGTCCTTCACCGCCCCTCCTCGATCACGGTTCGGCTTTGCTCGCGCAAGAATTGGGCGACGTAGTACGGCCCGCATCCGCCCTTGCCGGTGGAGCCCGATCCTTTCCAGCCGCAGAACGGCTGCGCGCCGGGCCACGCGCCCGTCGTGGCGCCGGTGCGTTTGTTGACGTAGCAGACACCGGCCTCGATCTCGTCGAAGAAGCGCTCGACCTCCTCCGCCTTCTTCGAGAAGAGCCCGGCAGTGAGGCCGTACTCGGCCTTGTTCGTTTCCGCGATCGCCTGCTCGAGCCCCGAAACCTCTCCCACGGCGAGCAACGGGGCGAACAGCTCTTCCAGGAACAGGGTAGAGCCGAGCGGTAGTTCGGCGATCGTAGGCGCAACGAAGTGACCGCGGTCGAACGGCGCACCGCGAAGCCGCTCGCCGCCGAAGACCACCCGCCCTTCGTGCCGCGCCTGGGCGACTGCGCGCTCGAAGCGCTCCACCGCCGCTGCGTTGATCAGCGGTCCGAAGACGATGTCGCGCTCGGTCGGGTTCCCGATCTTTAGTGCCTGGGTCTTCTGGGCGAGCCGTTCGAGGAACGGGCGAGCAACTGCGCGCTGCACGTAGACGCGCGAGGTGGCGCTGCATTTCTGATTCTGGAGTCCGAACGCCGAGCGCGCGACGCCCTCGGCGGCGGCGTCTAAGTCGGCCGAGTCGAGCACGATGGCGGCGTTCTTGCCACCCATCTCGAGGAGGCAGGGCTTCACCCACTGGGCGGCGAGGCCGCGATAGATGCGCATCCCGACCGCCTTCGAGCCGGTGAAGACCACGCCGTCCACGGCGGGGTGGCGCCACAGGGCCTCGCCGGTCTCGTCCCCCGTGCCGGGGAGGTAATTGAACACTCCGGCGGGAAGCCCCGCGTCGCGATAGGCCTCGTACAGCTTGAGGCCGGTCCAGGGCGCCTCCTCGGCCGGTTTGTAAACAACGGCGTTCCCGGCCACGAGGGCCGCGGCGGACATCCCGGTCGAGAGGGCGAGCGGGAAGTTGAATGGCGCGATGCACGCGAACACCCCGTAGGGCCGGAGCAGGTCGGTGTTACGCTCGACCGGGGTGACCTTCGCCATCTGGCGCACGAAGCCGCCCGCGTCCTCCACCTGCTGGCAATAGTAGTCGATGAGATCGGCGGCCTCCTCCGCGTCCCCCATCGCCTCAACCCGGCTCTTGCCGACCTCGAGGCTCATGATCGCGGCGAGCTCGAACTTGCGCGCGCGCAGCACGGCCGCGGCGGCGCGGAGCGTCGCGACGCGGACGCGCCACGGCTGGTGCCCCCAGACCCGTTGCGCCGCTCGGGCGGCGGCGAGCGCGCGTGCGACGTGGTCCGGCGTGGCAACGCAGAAGCGGCCGAGCAGGACGCTCGTGTCGCTGGGCGAGGTGTCGACGAGCGGCGGCGCGGCCGTCGTGATCGCCTCCCCGGCGACATGCAGAGGGTAGTCGCGGCCGAGGTCGGCGCGCACGTGCGCCAGCGCCTCGTCGAACTGGCGGTGAAACAGCTCCCAATCGACGGTGGCGGACGTGTAGGTGATCTTCGACGGCTGGCGTGCGGTGGCGGTCATAGGCCTCCCGCGGGCTGACGCGTGAGGACCTGTTTCACCGTCGCGTCGAGCGCGGCCCGGAAGCGCTGGAGCAGGTCGTCGATCTCCGGCTCGGTGATAATGAACGGGGGCGCGAGCATCACGAGGTCGCCGTTCGTCCCGTCGGCGTGACCGATGTTCGGCCAAACCACGAGGCCGGCCTCGTGGGCGGCGTCCGTGAACGCTTCGGCGAACTTGACGGCGCGAGGCAAGGGTGCCCGG
>DATLKW010000449.1:0-7564 GCA_035538175.1 Gemmatimonadales bacterium
CGACTGCGGGAACGCTCGCCGGAAGCCCAGTGACCTTTACGGCGACGGGGACGGCAGGAGCGGCCGCGAAGCTCGTGTTTGCCACCGCACCCTCGAGCAGTGTCCAGAGCGGGGTGGCGTTCGCGCAGCAGCCGGTGGTCCAGCTGCAGGACGCGAATGGGAACGCGGTGAGCCAGAGCGGTACGGTGGTCACGGTCACGATTGCGACGGGGCCGGGCGGCGCGACGCTCACGAACGCGACGGCGACGACGGTGGCGAACGGGGCGGCGACGTTCAGCGGCCTCACCCTGAGTGGCTCGGTGGGGAGTTACACGCTGAGCTTCGGGGCAACGGGCCTGACCGCCGCGACCTCGGGGACGATCACGCTCGCTGCGGGGGCGGCGGCGAAGCTCGCGCTCATGACAACGCCCACAAGCAGTGCGCAGAGCGGGGTGGCATTCGCCCAGCAGCCCGTGGTTCAACTCCAGGACGCGAATGGGAATCCCGTCAGTCAGAGCGGCACCGTGATCACGGCCACGATTGCGACGGGGCCGGGCGGAGCGACCCTCACCAATGCGACCGCGACGACTGGGGCGGGCGGGGCGGCCACGTTCAGTGGGCTCGCGATCAGTGGTTCCGTGGGGAGCTACACGTTGAGCTTCGGGGCCACGGGACTCACCGCAGTGACCTCGGGAACGATCAGCTTGAGCGCCGGGCCCGCGGCGACGCTCGCGGCGAATAGCGTCACGAGCCAGAGTGCCACGGTCGGGTCCGGGGTAAGCGCGCCGCCTTCGGTGATTGCGAAGGATGCGAGCGGGAACCCGGTGGCGGGGGTAGCGGTGACGTTCGCCGTGACCGCCGGGGGCGGGGCTGTGACGCCGACGACCGCGGTGCTGACGGATGCGACCGGGGTCGCGGCGGCGACGACATGGACGCTCGGGTCGACGGCGGGGGCAAACACCCTGACCGCGACCGCAGGGACGCTCAGCGGCAGCCCGGTCACCTTCACCGCAACGGGCACCGCGGGCGCACCGAGCGCCAGCCAGTCCACGGTAGCGGCCGCGCCGGGCACGATCACGGCGAGCAGCGGCTCGAGTGTCTCGACGATCACGGTGACGGTGAAGGACCAGTTCGGGAACGCCGTGAGCGGGGCGACGGTCGCGCTTTCGTCGACCGGGTCGGGGAACCTGTTCTCCCCCGCGGCCTCGGGCACGACGAATGGCAGCGGCGTCCTGACGGCGTCGTTCAGCGCCACCGTGGCCGAGGCCAAGACGATCTCGGCGACCGCGAACGGCACGGCGATCACGCAGACGGCGGCGGTGACCGTGGGTCCGGCGGCCGCGACGGTGCTCGTGTTCACGGTGCAGCCCACGCAGACCACGGCGAACGCGACCATCACGCCCGCCGTGCAGGTGACCGCCAAGGACGGCTTTGGGAATGTCGCCACGACGTTCACGGGAAACGTGAGCATCGCCATCGGCACCGACGGGAGCCTGCTGCACAACGCGGTGTTGCACGGCACGCTGAGCGTGGCCGCGGTGAGTGGCGTGGCGACGTTCGGGAACTTGAGCATCGATCAGGTAGGCACGGGCTACACGCTGATGGCGTCCGGCACCTCGCTCACAAGCGCCACGAGCCAGGCGTTCAATATTCTATGACGCTCCAGTCCCGTCTCGCGTTCGTCGCTTTCCTTGCCGGGCTCTCGCGGGGTGCCGCCGCGCAAGGGTCCGCGCAGACGGCCGGGGTGCCCTTCGCCGATGGCATCCGCGCGTATCAGGACTTGCGGTTCGAGCAGGCCGCGGCGCTGTTGCGCCGCGATCTCGCCCGCGTGTCCCCGGCTACCGCCTCCGTCGCCGAGCGGACGCAAGGCCTCGCCTATCTCGGGGCGGCAGACCTGTTCCGCGGGCAGCGTGACTCCGCTGTAGCGGTGTTCCGCCGGCTCGTACGGCTGGATCCCCGCTACCGGCCGGCGGCGCTCTTGTTTCCGCGGACGGTGACGAACGTGTTCGACAGCGTGAAGGTCGAGACACGAACCATCCTCGTTGTGACACCGCCCGACACCGAGTTCTCGGCGGGGGCTGGTGCCTATCGCTTCTGGGTGGTGTCGAGCGGGTTTCAGAGCGTGGAAGTAAGCCTGCGGTATCAGGATGGCGGGCCGTTCCGCACGCTCTATGTGGGGCCGATTGGGGACAGCCTGCGCGTGCAGTGGGATGGCCTCGACGCGGCGGCGCAGCCGCCGTCCGTGAAGCGGGTGCTGTTGCGGGTGACGTCGCGCGCGCCAACCGGCGAGCTCGCGGGGATCGTGCAGCAGCCGCTCGACGTGCACCTCGTGCATCCCGACACGTTGGCCTGGCCGCGGCCGCCTGCCGACTCGCTTTTCTTGCCGGAGCGTGCGGGGAGCGGGCCCGCGCAGCGCGCGATCCTTGGCGGCGTGCTGCTCGGGGGTCTGATCGCCGCGCTCCCCACGGTCGTCGGGGGCGATCCGCCGAGCGGCCCGCGGTTCGCGGTCGCGGGCACCGTGGGGGTCGCGGCGATGTTGGGGTCCGTGCTCCACCGCCCGGGGCGGCTCCTGCCTGCGAACATCGCCACGAACCAAAAGCGCCGGGATCAGTGGCAGCGCTACCTCGCGGGCGTGAAAGCGGACAACGCGCGCCGGCGCGACGACATACACGTCGCGGTCCGCGCGGGGGAGGCGACGGCCATGCTGCCGAGCGGGCGATGAGGGCCATTTGTGTGGTCCTGGGGCTCGCGACCGCGAGCGGGCCGCTCGGGGCCCAGGCGCTCGCTCCGGGGGCGGCGGCGGCCGTCGTCCAGACCCACCTCCTGAGCCAGGTGGCAAGCGGGTCGGCGCGCTTCTCCGGGGTCCTGGCCGGCGGGCAGGGGGTGCTGTCCGTTGGACGCGTGGGACTCGCGTTGAGTTATGTGCAGGGGCGCGTCGCGCCCGACGGCGCGAGCGGACCCGGGTATGACCTCGTCGAAGGGAGTGTGTTGCTCGGTGCCCGCCCGGTGCCGTGGCTCACGGTGTCGGGGGGGCCGCACGCGCGGGCGTACGGATTGCTCTCGGGAACGGAGCGGTGGCTGTTCTGGGAGCTGCGGGTGCGCGCGGCCGGCGCCTGGGTGGGCTCGGCCGCCCGTGGCTATGCGGAGCTGTGGCGGGCAGTCTCGGCGAGCGTGAACGTGCCGGAGACGTTTGACCACGCGCAGGGCGCCGAAGTCGGCATGGCCGTGCATTTCGCTCGCGCGCCGCTCGAAGTGCGGTTGGCGTATCGCCTCGATCACGCGGTGCTGCGGGCGACGGGGGGCCCTGGTTTGCGACTCGAGACGGTGGACGGGGTGCTCGTCGCGCTGGGGGTGAGCGGGCGCTGAATCGGCGCAGGGCGGGGGGGGAGGCGGAAGGCTCCGCGCCAGCGTGGGGGGGGCCTCGCTACAAGAGGCCCCCGCGCCTGAGCGTGCCGAGCTGATCGTAGCGCGCGTCGTGCATGGCGAGCACCTCAGTGGGCGACACAGTCGCCACTCCCGACTTTCCCACCTCGACCCCGGCGGCGTAGTTCGCCACTTGGGCGGCTTCCCGAACCGACGCCCCGGCGGCGAGTGCCGTCCCGACCCACGCCGTGACCGTGTCGCCTGCGCCCGAGACGTCGAAGACCTCGCGCGCGAGGGCGGGGATCCGGTTGAGCTGCCGATCCTTGGTGATGAGCACCATGCCCTCGGCGCCGAGAGTGAGGAGCAGGTTGTCGACGCCGAGCTTGTCGAGCGACGTCGGGAGGGCATCCGGACTGGCGAGGTCCAAGGTCGCGCCCATCGCCTGCTCGAGCTCGCGGCGGTTGGGCTTGAAGAGCGTCGCGCCGCGGTAGGCGAAGAAGTGCTTGAACTTGGGATCGACGACCACGGGAATACCGCGTTTGCGCGCGAGGGCCATCGAGCGCTCGATGACGCCGGGGGTGAGGGTGCCCTTGTTGTAGTCCTCGATGAGGATGGCATCGGCGTCCGCCATGGCCGCGTCGAGCTGGCCGAGCAGCTGGTTCTCGGTGCGCGCGGCGATCGGGTCGTCGACCTCTTCGTCGATCCGGACGACCTGCTGGCCGCGCGCCGTGACGCGGGTCTTGGACGTGGTGGGGCGGGCGGCGGCGACGACCACGTGGCGGTCGGGGAGTCGGTGTTGTGCGAGCTCGCCGCGGAAGGCGTCGCCGCGCTCGTCGTCGCCGATCACCGCCACGAGGAGGCACTCGGCCCCAATCGCGGCCACGTTCGCGGCGACGTTGGCCGCGCCGCCCAAGGCGTGGCGTCGCGCGTGTACGCTCACGACCGGCACGGGGGCCTCGGGAGAAATCCGCTCGGCGTCGCCCGCGAGGTAGATGTCGAGCATGGCGTCGCCCACGACGACGATGCGGCGCGCCGCCATCTGCGCGAACAGCCGCTCGAGGTGGTCGCGTGTGAGGCGCGACTCCGGGAGGGGAGTGGTCAGGGGAGCGGGCCCCCGCCGCGGAAGCGATAGGCCACGCCCACCGTCCCGAGAACGCGAGTGCGAGTGTCGCCGGTCACGTGCTGGTAGTTCGTGATGTGGTGGACCCCGGCATCGAACGTCACGCTCAAGCGCTCGGAGGGGGCGTAGCGGCCCGCGATCGCGAGCCGCAGTGCCCGCTCCACGACGCCCTGAAAGATGGTGGCGGTCGTCGAGTAGGCGGAGACCGGCGGCTGCGGGAGGCGGGGGTCGCCTTCGCCCTGGCGCAGCAGCGTGATCTCGGGCGTGAGGAGCAACCCCGCTCGCGGCAGCACAGTGACTTGGAGCGTGGCCTGGTCGTAGTCGTCGAAGTTTCGGCCCGTCCCCAAGAAGTGGTACAGGGGGAGGGAGTAAGGGTCTTCGTTGCGGTAGGTGAGGTTCGTGACGCGCGTGTAGAACAGCGTCCCCGAGGCCGGGGCCGACCCGAGGGGGCTCTTTGCCCCAATCGTGAACCCGTAGCTCGGCGGCTTCAGGTCGCCGGGGCCGTTCCGATCGATCTGGATGTCGTCGAGCAGGAACTGCGCGAACAGGGTGATGGCGCCCGTGTGTTGGACGTCGAAGCCCAGGAAGGCATTCTGCTCCCCGCCCTTATTCCACTGTTCGAGGATCCCGAGGTTCAAGGGATTCAGGTACCAGAAGTCGAACGACCGGGCCTGTCCTGAAACCACGGAGGCGTCCCACAGGGCGATCGCCCAGTGCTCCGGTGTGAAGAGCAGCCGGTGCTGCATCATGAAGCGATGCTCCACGACGCCTGCCGAGTCGAGGTCGTCGAGCTGGGCGGCGACCCATTGGAGTTTGAGCGTCGTCGTGCCGAGGGAGAAGTGAAAGTGGTCGAGGCCGTACGGATCGTCGGAGAGGAGCAGGCCTTGGATCCCGCTCGGGCCCCAGTTGCGGTCGAGCCGGCCAAAGAAGAGGTCGACGTTTTGCCATTCGGCGTCGACGTACGCCTCTGCCGTCCGGCCGGCGATGACGCGGTCCTTCTTCCCGAACCAATCGGGGTCGTACTTGAGGCGAGTGTCGACCTCGGGGCGCGTGACCGCGGCGACGTGGTCCGTCACGAGGGCGAGCTCCAGGTCGGCGCTGCCGGTGCCGTGTCCCGGCCCCGATTGGCGGGGGCCGGTCTCCTCGATCGCGGCGAGGGGGTCGCGGCGCGCGTAGTTCGCGGCCGCGAGGCCGACGTGGCCCTCGAGGCGCACCCGGTGCGGCTCGGCCGCGTCGGCGAGGGCGGTCTCGAGAAGGCGGATCGTGGACACGGTGGCGACGCTGAGGCGCAGCGTATCCGCCGCCTCGAGCGCGCGGAGCGCATCGCGTCGGCGCAGCGGCCGCGTGAGGGGAGTCGGATCCTTGATCGCGCCCGCGGCGATCAAGTGCTCGAGGTAGGGTATGGCCCAGTGACTCGACGGGAGGTAGGGTGACGCGTCCCGCTCCTGGGCCGACAGGCGCGCGCCCCCGAGAAGCGCGGCGTGGATGGCGAGCGCGGCCGCGAGGCACAGGCTGGGGCGCACGGGCATGGAGCGCGCAATTTGGCGGGCGTGGGCGGCGACGGCAACCGCCCTTTCCGTTATCTTCACGCGCCCATGCCTCCCCTCCTGGTGTTGATCGTCGCCGTGCTCGCGACCACCTACGCCGGGCCCGTGGTCCGGTTCGCGACGGCACCGGCCTTGGCGGTTGCCTTCTGGCGCCTGGCCCTCGTGCTTCCCGTCGCCGCCGTCTTCGCGCTCGCCGAACGAGAAGGCAGCGGGGGCCAGCGGCCGCTGGGGCCGCCCGCCGGCGTGCCTCGTCCCCGGTCCCTCCGCTTGATCGTGCTCGCGGGGCTCCTGCTCGCGCTCCATTTCTGGTCTTGGATCGCGTCGCTGCGGTTCACGGCGGTGGCAAGCTCGGTGGTGCTCGTGTCGATGAAGCCCGTGTTCGCCTGGATGATCGGGGCCGTGTGGCTGCGCGAGCACCCGAGCCGGCAGGAAACCTGGGGCATCGGAGTCGCGGTGCTCGGGGCGAGCCTCATCGGCCTCGGTGATGCGCGGCTCTCACTCGGCGCGCTCGGAGGCGATGCGCTCGCGCTGTTGGGTGCCGTGACGGGAGCCGGTTACTACGTGATTGGCCGGCGTGTGCGCCAAACGGTGGGCGTGTGGCGCTATGCCGCGCGCGTGTACGCCGTCGCGGCCCTCGGGCTCGCGCTAATGGCGGTGCCTGCCGGCGTGCGGCTGGGCGGATACGGTGGACGCGACTGGGCGGTGTTCGGTGCGCTCGCGGCAGGCCCGATGCTCGTCGGGCACACGGGGATGAACTACGCGCTGCGTCACTTTCGGGCCACGACGGTGAATGTCGCGGCGCTGGGCGAGCCAGTGGGCGCGAGCCTGATCGCGTGGCTCGTGCCCGCGATTCACGAGGTGCCGCCAGCGAGCGCGGCGCTCGGGGGCGTGCTCGTGCTCGCGGGGATCGTGCTGTCGCTCGGCGCTGGGGGCGCATCGACGGGGGCGATGGAGCAGGGTGGGGCCGCGCCGCATGCGCTCGGAGCCTGGGCTCGGGAGAACGACCGTGCGCGTTGAGCAGCTTCGCGGCGGCTTGGTGGAGACGTGGCACGAGGTGCACCTCGCGGTGGTGGACGCCCGGGGGCGGCTCGTGGCCGGCAGCGGAAACGCCGACCTGGTGACGTTCTGGCGCTCGGCCGCGAAGCCGTTTCAGGCGCTCCCGCTCGTCGCGGACGGTGTGGTCGAGCACTTCGGGCTCGCCGGGGAAGACGTCGCGCTCGTGTGCGCCTCGCATTCGAGCGAGGTCGAGCAGGTGGCGCGGGTGCGGGCGTTGCTCGCGAAGATCGGCTGCACGGAGGGCGACCTGTTGTGCGGGCCCCACCCGCCGTTGTCCGAGCGGGTGGCCCGCGACTACCAGGCGCGCGGCGTGCGGTTGACGGCAGTCCATTCGAACTGCTCGGGTAAGCACGTCGGCATGCTGGCCCTCGCCCGCCACCACGGCTGGCCCACCGCGTCCTATACCGAGCCTGCGCACCCGGTGCAGCAGCGCTGTCTGGCGGAGGTGAGTCGCTGGACGGACGTGCCGGTCGCAGAGATCAGGACGGGGGTGGACGGC
>DATLKW010000450.1:0-1781 GCA_035538175.1 Gemmatimonadales bacterium
TGGTAAGAATTTGTGATGTGGAAAAGTGCCATGATTTGCACGCCTTGCGAGCGATTCCTATATTGGGCCCCGTTCGTCAAGTTTTCCACGAACCCACACCGTCTCCAGCGTCGGAGCCCTAGCATGGCGCGGTCGAACGGAAGCAAGGCCAAGGCGTTCTTTCGCGCCAATCCTTCCGGTGCGTTCGACCAGTATTTGCAAGACATCCAGAAGCTTCCCCTGATCAAAGATCCTGCCGAAGAACGCCGCCTCGCCCGCCGGGTGCAGCGCGGGGACGAGAAGGCAGCGGAGCGGCTCGTCACGGCGAACCTGCGGTTCGTGATCTCCTACGTGAAGAAGTATCAGGGGCACGGCCTCGATCTCTCGGAGCTCGTCGCGATCGGGAACGAGGGGTTGCTCAAGGCGGTGAAGAAGTTCGATCCCGACCAGGGGGTGAAGTTCATCTCGTACGCGGTGTGGTGGGTGCGCCAGGCGGTCTTGAAGGCCCTCGCCGAGCAGACCCGCAGCGTCCGCATCCCGCTGAACCAGAACTCCCAGCTGATTCGCATGAGCCGCACCGAGACCTACCTCTCGCAGGAGCTCGGCCGCGAACCCACCGACGACGAAATCGCCCTCGCCCTCGAAGACACCGTTGAGAACGTCCGCACCGCGCGCCGCATGACGGCCGCCGAGCTCTCGCTCGACGCCCCGGTCGATCGCAGCGATAAGGACGCCGCGACTCTGGGGGAGCGGTTCGCGGGCCAGGAGGGGGGCGAGATCGAGGAGAAGACCGACGGCAAGCTAATGCGGGAGTTCATCGACCGCATTTTCCAGAAGTACCTGAGCCCCCGCGAGCGCAAGATCCTCTACCTCTATTACGGGCTCGAGGAAGGGAGCGAGGCGATGACGCTCGAGAAGATCGGGGCATTGATGGGCGTGACGCGCGAGCGCATCCGCCAGATTCGCGAGCGCGCCTTCGAGAAGCTGCGCGAGTCTCCCGACGGGCGGGCGCTGAAGGGGTTCTGGCGCGCGGCCTAACGGGCGCGGGCGAGCTGCGGCGTCACTGAGGGGCGGGGAGCAGGAACTCCCCGCCCCTCGCGCGTTTCCCCTCGACGCGCGCGCGCCGCGCGTCGCGTCCGGGGCCATGGCATTTGCGGTATACTATTAACCATGACGCGCGAGTTGCCGATTTTTCCACTCCCGATCGTCCTCTTTCCCGGCGCCCCGCAGGCGTTGCACATCTTCGAGCCGCGCTACCGTCGAATGCTGCAGGACTGTCTCGCGGGCGATCGACGGTTCGGCGTGGCCTACGTCGCTGCGGACCCCGCCCCCGATCCCGCGCGCGAGCTTGTGCCCAAGCCCGGGGACGTGGGGTGCGTAGCCGTGATCCATTCGCGCCAGCCGCTCCCGGACGGACGCTCGGACATCGTCACGGTCGGCGAGCGCCGCTTCGTGTTGCGGCGCTGGGTGGAACGGGACCGTCCCTATCGTGTCGCCGACGTGGATGAATTCGACGATGAGCCGGTCGACCCCGACGAAGTGCGGGCGCTCGTGGCGGACGTGCGCGACCGGTTCGCGCGGCTCACCCGGGCGGAGAGCGTGCTCGGGGCGTCCCCCGACGACGAGGCGAGCTTGCCCCAGGACCCCGCGCGCGTCTCGTTCCTCGTCGCCGCGGCACTCGATCTCGAGCCCCCGGCGAAGTGCGTCCTCCAGGCCGGCCGCAGCACGAGCGCGCGCCTGCGACAGCTCGCGAGCGTGCTCCAGCCGCTCGCCGCGGACGCGGAGCGGCGGGCGACGATCCG
>DATLKW010000451.1:0-11752 GCA_035538175.1 Gemmatimonadales bacterium
GAGGGATCCTTCCACCAGCTTCCGCCCCCGGGCGATGATGCACAGGCCGTCGCACAGTTTCTCGGCTTGCTCCATGATGTGGGTCGAGAAGAGAATCGTCTTGCCCCGCCGGCGCAGCTCGAGCACGACATCCTTCAGCACCTGGGCGTTGACGGGATCGAGGCCCGAGAACGGCTCGTCGAGGATCACGAGGTCGGGCTCGTGCAGCACCGTGGAAATGAACTGCACCTTCTGCTGCATCCCCTTCGACAGCTCGTCAATCCGGCGGACCCGCCAGTCACCGAGGCCGAGGCGCTCGATCCACTCCCCCGCCAGGCCCCGGGCCCGGCGCCGCTCGACCCCCTTCATCTCCGCCAGGAAGACGAGCACGTCGATCACCCGCATCTTCCGATACAAGCCGCGCTCCTCGGGGAGGTAGCCGATCCGGGCCGAGTGAACGCGTCCGCCCCCGTCCGTCCCGAACAGGCGCACGCGCCCGGCATCGGGCGCCAAGATGTTCAGGATCATACGCAGCGACGTCGTCTTCCCGGCTCCGTTGGGACCGAGGAGGCCGAAGATCACCCCCGAGGGGACGGCGAGCGACAGGTCGTCGACGGCTACGTGACCGACGAAGCGCTTCGTCACATGCTCGAAGACGACGGCCGGTGGGACGGAGGCGGCGGGAGTGGGAGTGAAGGTAGAGGTGGGGGCAGGGGTGGGGGTGGGGGTGGGGTTCGACGGTCTGAGCGGGGCCGGCGCGGGCGGGGCCATGGCGTGCCAATCTCGGGCCGCGCGGGAGGGGAGGGAAGGGGAGCGGGCGGCCGGCGCCGCGTTCAGGTCTTCATCGCGTCCGCCAGGGCGTTCCAGGGCAGCAGCGCGCACTTGATGCGGACGGGAAACTTGGCGACGCCGGCGAGCGCGCGCAGCTCTCCCAGCGACTTGTCCTTGGCCGCGGCCTCGTCGCCGCGCATCATCGCTCCCATGCGGTCCGCGAGTCCCCGCGCCGCAGCCGTCGTCTTGCCCTTCACGAGCTGGGTCATCATCGACGCCGCAGCCTGACTGATGGAGCAGCCCCGGCCGACGAAGCGCACGTCGGTGATCACGTCCGCCGCGATCGCGAGCTGCAGGTCGATCTCGTCGCCGCAGAGCGGGTTCGTGAGCGAGACGGCGCGCGTGGGGTGCGAGAGCGTCCCCTGGTTGCGGGGCCGTCGATAGTGATCGAGGATCAGCTCTTGGTACAGGGCGCTGAGCGACGGCTCAGGCAGCGACGTATCCAAACAGGGCTCCCGCCTTGACGAGGGCGCTCGCGAGCGCCTCGACGTCGTCCACGTCGTTGTACAGATAGAACGAGGCGCGGGCTGTGGCGGGGACCTCCAGACGGCGCATCAGGGGTTGGGCGCAGTGGTGCCCGGCGCGAATGCAGATGCCCTCCTGGTCGAGGATCGTGGCGATGTCGTGCGGATGAATGTCGCCATACGTGAACGACACGACGCCGGCGCGATGCTCCCGCGGCCCGTAGACCGTCACGCCCTCGATCTCCGAGAGCCGCGCGATCGCCGCGCGGGCGAGTGCCTGCTCATGCGCCGCGATCGCGTCGAGGCCCACGTCCTCGAGGTAGGCGATCGCCGCCGCCAGGCCCACGGCACCTTCGACGTTCGGCGTCCCCGCCTCGAACTTGTGGGGAATCGTGTTGTAGCTCGAATGATCGTCCCACACGCGGGCGATCATCTCGCCCCCACCCTGGTACGGCGGCATCGCGTCGAGCAGCGCCGGCTTGGCGACGAGCGCCCCCGAGCCCATCGGCCCGAGCATCTTGTGCCCCGACAGGGCGTAGAAGTCGCAGTCGAGCGCCTGCAGGTCCACCTTCAAGTGCGGCGTGGCCTGCGCGCCGTCGACCACGACCACCGCCCCCGCCGCGTGAGCGAGTCGGGTGAGTTGCGCGGCGGGGTTGATCGTGCCGAGCGCGTTCGAGACGTAGGGGAAGGCGACGATCTTGGGACGCCGCTCGAGCGCACGCCCGTAATCGGAGAGGTCGATCCGCCCGTCCTCGGTCAGCTCCACCATGCGCAGCGCGGCGCCCCTTTCCTCGCACAGGATCTGCCACGGCACGACGTTCGAGTGGTGGTCCATGGCCGTCACGACTACGACGTCGCCCGCTCCCACGTGGGCGCGGCCGTACGCCGCCGCCACGAGGTTCAGCGCCTCGGTCGTACCGCGCGTGAACACCACCCCTTCCGGCGCCCAGGCGTGGACGAACGCCGCGACGCGCGCGCGCGCCGCTTCGTACGCTTCGGTGGCACGAATCGCGAGCCCGTAGGCCCCGCGGTGCACGTTCGCGTTCGTCGTCCGGTAGTAGTCCGCGATCGCGGCGAGCACCGCCTCGGGCTTCTGGGTCGTGGCGGCATTGTCCAGGTACACGAGCCGGTGACCGTGCTCCAAGACGGCGAGCAGCGGGAAGTCCGCGCGCAACCGAGCGACGTCGAGCATCAGGCGAGGCGCTCCCGCACGAGCCGATCAAGCGCGGCGCGCACCACCGGGCTCCGCATGCGGTCGAGGATCTCGACCCCGAACCCGTAGGTGAGGAGCGCCCGGGCGGCCGCCGGGTCGAGCCCCCGGCTCTGGAGGTAGTAGAGCTGGGTCGCGTCCACGGGACCCACAGTGGAGCCGTGCGTGCACTTCACGTCGTCGGCGTAGATCTCGAGCTGGGGCTGGCTGTCGGCCCGCGCCTCGGCCGACAAGAGCAGGTTGTTGTTGGTCTGCTTCGAATCGGTGCGCTGCGCGCCCGGCCGCACGATGATCCGACCGTTGAACACCCCGTGCGCCCGCTCGGCGAGCACCCCGTTGAAGAACTCGTGGCTCACGCAGTGCGGCTCCGCATGGTCGATCACCGTGTGGTGGTCGGCGTGCTGGGTCCCGCCGAGCAGGTACAACCCGTTCAGTACCAGCTCGGCGCCCCCGCCCGCGAGTACCGTCCCGATGTCGTGGCGCGCGAGCTCGGCACCCAGCGTTAACACGTGCAGGGCAAGGAAGCTGTCGCGATACTGACGAGATTGTGTCGTGGCGATCTGGAAGCCCCGCGCGCCCTCGCGCTGCACCCGATAGTGCTCGACGCGCGCCCCCTCGCGCACGACCAACTCGGTGACGGCGTTCGTCCAGTAGCGCGCGTCGCCGAGCCCCGCGTACGTCTCGATAATGGCGGCTTGGGCCCCAGACTCGACCACGACGAGGCTCCGGGGATGGGAAACGACAGGGCCGTCGGGCGCGGGGCGGCCGCTCGCGAGGAACACGATCTCGAGCGGCTGTTCGAGCGCCACGCCTGGGGCGACGTGCACGAACGCCCCGTCGTCGAGGAAGGCGGTATTCAAGGCGGCGAAGGCGCTCTCTTCCCAGCGCGCGTGCTGCGCCAGATGCGCGCGCGCGACGTCCGCGTCCGGCGCGGTCTGGAGCGCGCGGGCGAGACTCCCGGCGCGCACGCCCCCGGGCAGGGTCGAGGCGCTCAGGGCGGGCACGTAGCGACCGTCCAGGAACACGATCCGCGGGCCCACTCCGAAGCTCACCCGCTCGAGCGCGCCCACGTCGGGGAGCGGGGAGCGCGCCTCAGGAACCGGCGTGAAGCGCGTCTCCGCGATCGGCGCGACGCTCGTGAATCGCCATGCCTCTTGTTTCGTCGTGGGGAAGCCGAGCTCGCCGAAGCGCGCGATCGCCCCCGCGCGCAGCTCCTTGAGCCACGCGGGCGCCGCGCCGGCGCCGTTCGCGGCGAATGCCCGAAAGTCGGCGAGATACTGCTCGGTCACCCGACCGGCGCCTCCTCGCGCAACCACTCGTACCCCCTCTCCTCGAGCTCGAGCGCCAGCTCCTTGCCGCCGGAGCGCACGATGCGACCGCCCGAGAGCACATGGACGACGTCGGGCGTGATGTGCGTGAGGATGCGGTAATAGTGAGTCACGAGCACCGTGGCGTTGTCCGGACGCGCGAGGCTCTTGACCGCGTGGGCCACGGTCTTCAGCGCGTCGATGTCGAGCCCCGAGTCTGTCTCGTCGAGAATCGCGAGCTTGGGGTTGAGCACCGCGAGCTGGAGGATCTCGTTGCGCTTCTTTTCCCCACCTGAGAAGCCGTCGTTCACCGGCCGGCTCAGATAGCTCGAGTCCCAGCCGATCACCTTGAGCTTCTCCTCCAGCGCGTCCATGAACTCCACCAGTCCGAGCTGTTCTTCGCCGCGGTGCTTGCGAATCGCGTTGACGGCCGCGCGCAAGAAGTAGGCGTTGGTGATGCCACGGATCGCGACGGGATACTGGAAGGCGAGGAACACGCCCTCGCGCGCCCGCTCCTCGGGCGCCAGAGCGAGGAGATCGCGTCCCTCGTACCGCACCTGGCCGGCGGTGACCGTGTAGGCGGGGTGGCCGGCCAAGACCTGCGCGAGCGTGCTCTTCCCCGAGCCGTTCGGGCCCATGATGGCGTGCAACTCGCCGCGCTGCACCGTCAGGGTCACGCCCTTCAGGACCTCGCGGCCCTCGACCGCCGCGTGCAGGTCGCGGATCTCGAGCAGGCTCGGGGGAGTCGCGGGGCGGCCCGTCATCCGACGCTGCCCTCGAGCGAGATTCCGAGGAGGCGCTGCGCTTCCACCGCGAACTCCATCGGCAGCTCCTTGAATACCTCTTTGCAGAAGCCGTTCACGATCATCGAGACCGCGTCCTCAGCCGCGAGGCCGCGCTGCTTGGCGTAGAAGATCTGGTCCTCGCCGATCTTGGACGTGGACGCCTCGTGCTCCATGGTCGCCGTGCTGTTGCGGACGTCGATATAGGGGAAGGTATGCGCCCCGCACCGATCCCCGATCAGCATCGAGTCGCATTGCGAGTAGTTGCGGGCCTGCGCGGCCCCCTTCAGGATCTTCACGAGCCCGCGGTACGTGTTCTGGCCGCGGCCCGCGGAAATGCCCTTCGACACGATCGTGGAGCGGGTGTTCTTGCCCATGTGGATCATCTTGGTGCCCGTGTCCGCCTGCTGGCGGTGATTCGTCACGGCCACCGAATAGAACTCGCCGATCGAATCGTCGCCCTGCAGGATGCAGCCCGGATACTTCCAGGTGATGGCCGAGCCCGTCTCCACCTGCGTCCACGAGATCTTCGAGCGGCGCCCGCGACACGCGCCGCGCTTGGTCACGAAGTTGTAGATCCCGCCCCGCCCTTCCTCGTCCCCCGGGTACCAGTTTTGGATGGTCGAATACTTGATTTGGGCGTCATCGAGGGCGACGAGCTCCACGACCGCCGCGTGCAGCTGGTTCGCGTCGCGGATCGGCGCGGAGCACCCCTCGAGATAGCTCACGTAGCTGCCCGCGTCGGCGATGATCAGGGTGCGCTCGAACTGCCCCGTCGACTCGGCGTTGATGCGGAAGTAGGTGGACAGCTCCATGGGACAGCGCACGCCCTTCGGGACGTAGACGAAGGAGCCGTCGGTGAACACGGCCGAGTTCAGGGCCGCGAAGAAGTTGTCGTTGTGGGGCACGACGGAGCCGAGGTACTCCTGAACCAGCGCCGGGTACTCGCGGATCGCCTCGGAGATGGCGCAGAAAATCACGCCGTGCTTCTGCAGCTCCTCGCGAAACGTCGTGGCGACCGACACCGAGTCGAACACGGCATCCACGGCGACGCCCGCCAGGCGCTTCCGCTCCTCGATCGGGATCCCGAGCTTCTCGAACGTTTCGAGCAGCTTGGGATCCACCTGCTCCAGGCTGTCAAGCTGGGGGCGACGCTTCGGCGCGGCGTAGTAGCTGATCGCCTGGTAGTCGATCGGGCCGTACTGCACGTTGGCCCAATGCGGCTCCGGCATCCGCTGCCACTGCCGGTAGGCGCGCAGGCGCCACTCGAGCATCCAGGCGGGCTCGACCTTCTTCGCCGAGATCGTGCGGATCACGTCCTCGGAGAGCCCTGGCGCCACCACCTCGGCCTCGATCTCCGTCACGAAGCCGTACTTGTAGGGCTGCAATACCTGGGCTTCGATTCCGCTACTCATTGGCCCGTCCGAAGTCCTTTGTCCATCGTAAGTTGCAGGGCAAACCCTTGGGGCGAAATCGAATCCTACAGGAATTATTCGGGATTGTCAATCCAAACACGGACTGCGGCGGGCTCAGCAGATCCTCAATAGATGTCGCGATTGAGCGCGCGCACGAGCCGTTCGTAGTCGGCCGGCGTGTCCAAGTCGTCAATGACTGCTGGGTCATCGACGGCCACGGTGACCAATTCGTGGGCGTGGGCGAGGAGGACGGCCGGGGGACCGTGTTGCGTGGCCGCCGGACTACTGGCCAGCTCCGCCAGGAGCGTGTGATCCCAGAGCACCGGCTGGCCTCGCCGCTCGGCGAACGCCGGCACGACGGCGGGGGCCGCGGTGCGGCGGTAGGCCTCGATGAGCCGCTCCACCGTGGCGATACGGACGTGGGGCCGGTCGACGGGCCAGGCGAGCACGCCCGTCGGCCGCACGCCCTCGAGGGCGGCGAGCGCCGCGCGCAGCGAGCCGATCGGTCCCAGGGCTGGATCAGGCGACTCGACGATGAGGCAGTCGTGGGGCGCGAGCACGGGGCGGATCCGGGGGGCGTCGACGCCCAGGACCACCACGCGCAGCCGCACATCGAGCGCCTCGAGCGCTTCGAGGATGCGCACGATGAAGGGCTGGCCGCGGAAGTCGAGCAGTGCCTTGGGACTCCCCATGCGCGCCGACCGTCCGGCGGCGAGCACCACCGCGGCGAGGGCCATGCGGCGAACGTTACCCCGAGTTGCACGGCGCCGCCAAATCGCCAAATTGGCGGCCCATGGCAGTACGGCGCATTCGCCTGATCGGCGACCCCATGCTTCGGACCCGGTGCGAACGGGTCCAGAACGCCAAGTCGGCCGCGACCCGGCTCCTCGCGGACGACCTGCGCGACACCCTGCGGGTGGCGAAGGAGAAGTACAAGATGGGCCGCGCGCTCGCGGCCCCGCAGATCGGCGCGCCCGTGCGGATCGTGTTCGTCGAGGTCCAAAAGCAGCGCTGGACCATGATCAACCCGGAGATCCTCGACGTCGGGCCGGACGACTTTCTCGTTTGGGACGACTGCTTCTCGTTCCCGAACCTCTACGTGCGCGTCAGCCGCGCCTACCAGATCACCCTGAGCTACACCGACTTGAAGGGGAAGCAGCATACGCTGCCGCTCGAGGGGCCGATGGCGGAGCTCTTGCAGCACGAGCTCGACCATTTGGATGGGATCCTCGCGCTCGATCGGCCGGCGGGCGTCGATCCGTTCGCCTTGCGCTCGGAGTGGGTCAAACGGCACGGGCCGACCGACCGCTACGGGCCCCCCGCGCCTCGGCAGGTGTGAGCGGCGCGCCCACCGGTTAGATTGACGCGAGACAGGGGTGCCCGCCCCCCGGGGGCGGGCTGAGATCACACCCTTTGAACCTGATCCGGGTCATGCCGGCGCAGGGAGTGCGAACCCCGAGGGGAGAGCGGGGAGCGGGTCACTCCGGCGCGCCGTGAGAGGGCGTTCGGCCGGCAGGATCGCTCCCCGCTTCCTTTGTGAGGACGTCCTAGAGGAGATGTGCGCATGAGCTGCGTCACCCAACGGCACCTGGCGCGCCAGGGCCAGATCACCGATCAGATGCGTCGCGTCGCGGAGCGCGAGGAACTCGAACCGGAGCTCCTCCGAGCGGAAATCGCGCGCGGGCGCCTCATCATCCCCGCCAATGTGCATCACCTCGCCCAGCGACTCGATCCGATGGGGATCGGCGCGGTGGCGCGCGTGAAGATCAACGCCAACATCGGCAACTCGGCGGTCGAGTCGAACATCGACCAGGAGCTCGAGAAGCTCCATCACGCGGTCCACTACGGCGCCGACACCGTCATGGACCTGTCGACGGGCGGCGACATCGACGCCATCCGGCGGGCAATCCTCGAGGCATCTCCGGTGCCCGTCGGCACCGTGCCGATCTACCAGGCCGTGACCGAGGTGGGGACCCCCGAAGCGCTCACGGCCGATGACCTCTTCGACATGGTGGAGCACCAGGCCGCGCAGGGCGTGGATTACGTCACGGTGCACTGCGGCATTCTGCGGGAGTACGTGGGACTGGCCCTCGGGCGGGTGACCGGCATCGTTTCCCGGGGCGGGTCGCTCCACGCCTACTGGATGCTGCATCATAACCAGCAGAATCCGTTCTACACGCAGTTCGACCGGCTGCTCGAGATCGCGCGCAAGTACGACGTGACGCTGTCGCTGGGCGACGCGCTGCGGCCGGGCTCGCTCGCCGACGCCAACGATCGCGCCCAATTCGCGGAGCTGGAGACGCTCGGCGAGCTCACCACGCGCGCGTGGGCGGCGGATGTGCAGGTGATGATCGAGGGACCGGGCCACATCCCCATGCACCTGATCGAGGAGAACGTCCGGCGCGAGAAGATCGCGTGTCACGAGGCGCCGTTCTACACGCTCGGGCCGCTGGTGACGGACATCGCGCCGGGCTACGATCACATCACGTCGGCGATCGGCGCGGCGATGATCGGGTGGTACGGAGCGGACATGCTGTGCTACGTGACCCGCAAAGAACACCTCGGGCTCCCGAACGCCGAAGAGGTCCGTGAGGGGGTGATCGCCTACAAGATCGCGGCCCACGCCGCCGACGTCGCCCGCGGCCGCGCCGGGGCGCGTGCCCGCGACGACGCGTTGTCGCGCGCGCGGTATGCCTTCGACTGGAACGAGCAGTTCCGCCTCGCGCTGGACCCCGCCCGGGCGCGCGAGCTGCACGACGAATCGCTCCCGGCCGAGTACTTCAAGAGCGCCGAGTTCTGCGCGATGTGCGGCCCCAAGTTCTGCTCCATGCACATCACCCGGGAGATCGAGCGGAAACTCGCCTCCAAGGAGCCCGTCCCGGCGGCCTAACGAGCGTCCCGGCCGGCCTCAGCCGGGCGTGAGCGCGAACGCCCGCACGGGGAAGCTCCCCATCCCGCGCACCCGCGGCGGCACGGCAAAGAAGCGGAACCCGTCGTCGGGCAGGGCAGCTAACCCGCACAGGTGCTCGACGATCGGGATGCCGGCCGCGAGGAGCGCCGAGTGCACCGGTCGGGTGCCGTCCGCGGGGGCGTCGTCGATGTTGAGCGAGTCGATCCCCACGAGCGCGGCGCCGCTGCTGATCAGGTGCGCCGCCGCGGCCCGCGTCAGGAACGGATGGCCCGTCCCGTAGCGCTCCGTGCGCCAGTGCGCATCCCACCCCGTGTGGACGAGGACGGCCTTCGCGCGCACGTCGACTCCCCGAAACGACGCGGCCTCGATCGCCCGGTCGCGGCGTTCCGTCGCGCGCACGACCACGCCGTCCAGGTCGGCGACCGCCTCGAGCGGATAGTCGGCGATGTCCGTGCCGCCGTCGTAGCGATGGAACGGCGCGTCGACATAGGTTCCCGTGTTCCCGACGAGCTCGATGGTCCCGATCTGAAAGGTCGTCCCCGGAGCATAGCGGGTCCCGGAGGCGGCGCGTGACAGCCAGTCGCGGATCGCTGGCGCGGGGAGGCCCGGATACGTGACCATCCCGTGCTCGATCTCGTGGCTGAGCTCGACGAGGCGTCGCGACATCAGCCCAGGTCGCGCAGGATCGCGACGGCTCGACGCCGGGCGCGCCAGCGACGCACCACGCTGAACGGTGGGAGCACCCGCCACGTCATGCGCCACGCGCCGGCGAACGTCGGCCGAAATACGCCGGCGCGCTCGTCACGCCACCAGGTCCCCGCCTCGACCTGCTCCTGCAGCTCGCGCGTCATCGCCTCGCCGAGAAACTGTAGGGGATCGTCCTGGTGCGCAAAGGGAATCCGCTCGGCGCCGCCCGGGTACCGCGCCAGGTACGCGCGCTTGATGTCGACGAGCCGCGCGGCATCCCGGACGGTCGGTAGCTGGACGACGTCGCGGGACGCGGGCCGGGTGAAGACGCTGAGGCGGCGGCTGTTGTTGACGGTCACGGACCGTCCGTCGCGGAGCTTGGTCGGCAGTTCGACAAAGCTCGTGACGAGCCGCGACCCCGCGGTGGTAAACGCGGCCACGGCGAGCGCCAGCTCGGCGGTCAGCCGATTCTCGAGCAGCACCACGCGCATGTTCACGCGCCTCACCTGGCCGCTCTGGAACAGATCCGCGACGACGTGGAAACCGGCCCGGCCCAGCTCGTCGGTCGTCTGCTGTAGCGCGGCGGCTGCGTCCGCCGGGACGGCATGGCGCTCGGACGCGAACCGCTCGAACGCGGGCTGGGTCGGGACCCGTTGCGTGAGCCAGACGACGACGGGGCCGAGCCAGTACGGGCTCAGCGCAACCGCGAGCCAGATGAAGACCGTGCCGGGGCTCATGGCCTCACGGCGCCGGCGGCGTGCGGCGCGCGGGGTCCTGCCGATAGAACGCCCGCAGCTGCGCGTAGAGCTCGGGCCGCTCTTGCTCGAGCGCGAGCGGGTGCTCAAAGAACGCCTCCGTCGCGACGGCGAAAAATTCCGCTTTGTTCGTCGCGCCGTAGGGGTCGAGCACCGACGGTCGACCCTCGGCCGCCTCCCCCCGCAGCCGCTCGTATTCGGTCGAGAGTACGCGGCCCCACGTCCGCAGCGCGCCCGTGGGCAGTACCTGCGCGCCGTACGCCACGCCGTCCGCCTGGTCCAGCTGATGTGCGAACTCGTGCAGCACCACGTTCTCTCCGTCGAGCGCTTGTCCCTGCGCCGCCCGCGCCGCATCCGCCCAGGAGATCACGACCACCCCGTCTTGCCACGACTCGCCGATCTCGGGCTCGAGCGACGAGTCGATCTCGCCCGTTACCGCTCGACCGACGGCCTTCTTCGGCACGAACCCCTCGGGGTACACGAGCACGGTGCGCAGCAGCGGATAGACGGGACCGTCCCAGTGGAGCAGCAAGAGACACGCCTCCGCTGCGATCGTGACCTTCATCTCCTCGGTCACGATGAGCCCACCGCACCCCTCGATGTGCTTGTCCCGGAGGAAGACCTGCACCAGGCGCAGGAGACGCTCGCGCTCCTCCGGGCTCAGGTGCCGAGCGAGCGGGACGTCGCGCTCGAGGATCGCGCGCCACGTCGGGGGGAGGGGGCCGCTCGGCAGGCGCATCGCCCGCAGCGGCAGGCGACGCAGCACGCGGGCCAGGACGAAGTAGCCGAGGAGGATCAGGGCGGCGGCGGTCCCAAGGACGCGCACGAAATCCCCGAGCTGCGGGGCGAACTCCTTCACGGATTCGAGACCGGCACGCCGGGGAGGACGCGTGCGAGCGCCTTCAAGAGCTGACCCTCCCGTCCTCCGCCGTCGGGAGCCTCGGCCAGGACCACACCGAAGCGGCGGCGCAGGAGCGGGTCGCGAAGCGCGTGCGCCGCGAACTGGAGCGTGAGCGGAATGAACCACGACGCGTGTCGCGCCGCCGCGCCCGCGCGGGCGACCGCGGCATACTGCTCGAACAGGGCCAAGAGGAAGGCGCCCTTCGAGGGGAACTGCCGGTAGATCGCGCCCTTCGTGAACCCGGCCGCGGTCGCGACTTCGTCGAGCGTGGCGACGTCGAGTCCGCGCTCCGCGAACACGCTCAACCCCGCCTCGAGGAGCAGGGTCCGGGTTTCCGCCTTGCGTCGCTGTCGCACGATACCCATCGGGATCTAAGATACCTATCGGAATCGCACCGGGCCAACCGGCGCCCTGGGATGCCTCGTTCAGATACTCGTGGGTATCAGTTCCGCCCCTTTCCCGCCCCCCAGCGGGTCGTCCTTCGAGCCTCTAACCCCTGCAGACAAGCGT
>DATLKW010000452.1:0-8776 GCA_035538175.1 Gemmatimonadales bacterium
TAAATGCCCCAGGCACCCCGCAGCGACACCTGACGTCGCTTAGCGCTGCTCCCTGCGGGGGCCTGACGCGGTTCACGGCCAGATGACCTGCGGACCTGGGGCATCGGAAAGCTAGCAGCAGGGTGAGCGCGAGAACAAGGCGACGCGGCCCGCGAGTCGCCCCGACGCTGCGGGCTGATCCGTCGCGCCCTAGGGACACGGTGTCGCGTCCGCCGGGCGCGTCGGCGAGACCAGGACGCGCAGGTCCGCCCGCGCCCCGGACGCGGCGACGACGAGGGTCGTGCTGCCCCCGTCGCCGGGTGTTACCCGCACGCGACCGGCGGGGCCGTCGACGCCGACGGTCATCACGCGCAGGACCGCCGCGTCGCCGCTCGCCGCCTCGAGCCCGGTCATAGCGGTCGGGTTGCCGAGCGCATCACGCGCTGTGACGCCTAGCGTGACGGGCGTGCTCGGCGCGAGCGAGAGGCCGCGCTCGATGTCCAGCGGGCCGCAGTGCAGCAAGAGCTCGGTCGCGGGGCCGGCGTCGGCGTACAGCAGCGCGTGGCGCGCGATCGGGCCCACGGTAGCGGTCACATCGACCGGGCCCGCCTTCGGGCCGAGCGTGACCCCCACGTTCAGACGCCCGCCGGAATCCGTAATGGCCCGGGGCGCGTCGAGGCGACCGTTCGTCACCGTGAACGCGACCTCCTGTCCGGGCACGGGGAGCCCCACGGTGTCGCGCACCTCGAACAGGAGCGGCACCGGGGCGCGGGCACCCGCCACCGCGTGCTGCCCCACGCCCAGCACAAACCCGGTGCGCACGCTCGACAGGAGCGGGGCGGGCCCGAGGGACGGAGACAGAGCGCGAGAGGCGGGGGGGGGCGTGCTGGGCGGCACCGATGCCTGTGCAGCGGGCGGCGTGATCGGGCGCGGGCCGGGGCGCGCGGCGGCGGGGTGGGCGCGGGCGGCGCGGCGCGTGCAGTCGTCGATCTCGCGCAAGACGCTCGAGTCCGCCCCGAGCGCGACGAGATCCGCCCGGTCCTTCTTCGTGGGCGTGAAGCTCACACACTGTTGACGGATCCGGGCCGCGAGCTCGTCGGGCGCGAGCGGCGCCCCCACCAGCAAGCGGACGAGATCGCTCTTGCGCAAGGGTGCGGCGCGTTGGGTGGGTGGCGGGACGGGCGCCGCCCCGCCGAACAGGACGAGCGTGACTACCAGGCGGCGTTGCACTAGGGCCGCTGGCATCCCGAGCGCTCGTACCTCCGCTCCACGGAATCCACGCCCGCGTACAGCGACTGATCGCGCGCGGCGTACGGGGCATCGAGCACGCCCGCGCCGCGTCGCGCCACCATGTACGCGGTCCAGCGATTCTCGACCGCGGCAAGCTCGCGCGCGAGGTCGGCGCACGGCAGTTGTCGACTGTCGAAGAGTCTCGCGCGCTCGCCGAAGGCCCGCACCGCCCTCGAGAGGGAGTCAGCCATGCGACTCAATCGCCCCAACGCGGGGGGGGGCACCGGGACCGCCGCCCCGCCCGCGGATCCCGCTCCCGCAGGTGCGTTGGACGGCGCGGTGCTCGGTCGGGGCGCAGGTTTGGGCGTCCGTGCGACCGCGGCGCGGGAGCGCGGCGCCACCGCGCCCCGCACGTTTTTCACGGCATCGGCGACCTTCCCCCGCAGCGCCGACCACGCGTCCGCCGCCCGAGATGACCACGCGCCAGCGACCGCGGACCATCGTACCGTCCCGAGCTGCGGCACGAGCCACTTGTAGGCGCCGACGCCGAGGAGCGCGATCACGAGGAGCCAGAGGACGGCCTTCGCTCTCCGCCGCCACGCGCCGCGGCGGCGGGGCGCCCGGCGCGTGGCACCGGATGGCCGGCGCTCCGCAGCGACGGGGGGTGGAGCGGGGACCTCGGTCTCTTCCGGGGCCTCTTCGGGCCACGACAAGGCCTCATCCTCGGATGCGCCGACGGGCTCCGTCGCTGGTTCGGGCTCCGGCTCAGGCGCAGGTGCCGGCGCGCGGCTTGGCTGCTCCGCGACGGGAGGCGCCGGACGCGACGGAGGCCGGGAGCGCGGGGGAGGCGGTGGGGGCGCTGGGGGCGGTTGATCCTCCGCGGCGGTCAAGAACACGAGCTCATTCGTGTCAGCGGCCGGTTGGGGTGGGCGCGGCGCCCGTGGAGGTCGAGGCGGCGGCGCGGCGGGGGCGGCCGGGGTGAACTTCGGCTCGGCCGGCATCCGCACGGCGGGCTGGCGCGGGGACGAGATCGAGGGCGGGGGCGCGCCGCCGGTAGCGTAGGCCTGGTAGTTCTTCCACGCCATGAACGAGCGCCGTTTCCCATCCGGGCGGATCGACTCCGGGCTGAGCAGCTCGTAGAAGGGGAGTGGGGTCGTCACCCATTGATCGTCGGAGCTGGCGCGGAAAAACGCCCCCGTGGGCTCCGCCGGATCGGTCCCGACCAAGAGCGCCACCTGCCACGGCTCGGCGAAGTAGTGCTCGTGCGTCTCCACATCGTGTGCCGAGAGGGTGAGTGGCAGCGGGGGGTGGCTGTGGTACCAGCCGATGAGACTGGCCCGCTGCTCCACCAGTTGCTGCTGGATGTGATCCCAGATTCGGGTCACCACGTCGCGCGTGCGGTCGCCATAAATCGGCTGATTCAGGCGCAGGGCCACGTCGACGACGAGGTAGGAGAGGTTCGTGTCGGGGCATTCGCATTGGTCGCCGAGCAGGAAGCCGAGCATGCCCTGCCCCGGGCCGCGGGGAGCCGCCAAGTGCTCGCGAATCGCCGTGAGCGCCGCCTGCGACAGAAAGACGGGGAACGGGACGTGACCTGGTGGCTTCCCCTCGCTTGCCGGACTCCAAAGGATGGAGTGGGCGGTGGGGATGGGCTGCCGCAGCGGGCCCGCTGTGCTCATGGCCCGAAAATAGCCATCGGACGCGGCGGGGTCATCCGAGCTGGACGCGCTGGCTACGCCGCATGCGGATGAGGTCGTACGTCTCGGCCACCTCGCCTCCCAAGAGAAAGAGGTACGCCGTGTAGTAGATCCAGAGCAGGAAGAGGAACAGCGCGGCGACGTTCGCGTCCGAGGCCACGCGATCCAGGGTCGCGAACTGCGCCACGTACAGGGCGTACAGTCGCTTCGCGACCTCGAAGCCGAGCGAACAGAACACGGCCGCCACGAGGGCGGTGCGCCAGTGAATGGGGCGACTGGGGAGGAACTTGAAGATCGGGTAGAACAGCAGCACACCGAGCCCGAAGGCGGTCGTCTCGAGGCCGAAGCGCCACAGCCAATCGAGCGCGCCGCTGTGCGTCACGCTGCTCCCGCGGCGCACGTCCCAGGTGGTGATGACGCCGCTGAGGAGGAGGGACGCCCCGCTGCACAGTACCATGCCGACGTCAAGCAGCTTGGCCAGGGGCCAGGCGCGCCGCTCATCGGTATCGAAGACCTCGTTGAGAGCGGCCCGCAGCCCCCCGAAGAGTCGGGTGGAGAACCACAGGAAGAGCGGCAGGCCGACGACGGTGAGTCGGACGCGCTGGCGCACCACGCCGGCAACCACACGCTCGATCTGGGTGAAGGCCGTATCCGTTCGGCCCCCCATCGTGGGGGGGAGGAGCCGGGCGAGCACCTCATGCAACTCGAGTTGTCGGGTCGTGACTTGGTGCTCGACCAGGTAGCCCAGGGCCGCGAGCAACAGTGCGACGAACGGAATGCTGGTGAGCAGGAGGTCGAACGACAGCGCGCTCGCGAGGAACGGGATGTTGTCTTCGAAGGCCGCTTCGAAGGTGCGGCGAACGACGCCGGCCAGGGACCGGTGCCACCCGCCCTCGGCCCTCACGCGACGGGCTCGTCCTCCTCCGTGGAGCTCGGCGTGCGGGGCCTTCCCCCGCCGCCCCGGCGTCGGCGCTCTTTCGCCTCGCGCAGGCGGCGCGCGAGCAGGGCACGCGTGGAAGGGCGGTCGGGGGCGTCGGGGGCGTCGGAGGCGTCGGAGGCGTCGGAGGCGTCGGGGGTATCCGCGGCGTCCTCCTCGGCGGCCACCAACTCCCCCAGCTCGTCCATCTTCTCGGCCGCGACTTCGCGCAGTCGGTGGGACAGTTTGGCGCGCGACGCGGCGCCCGCTTCGGGGGCAAAGAGGAACCCGAGGGCCGCTCCCAGTCCCAGGCCGAGCAGGAAGGCCCCGACGCCGGAGCTCTGCTCGCTCATTCGCCGGCCTCGAGGTCGTCAGGCGCCGCCACGGCCACCGGTCGCGGCTGCGCATGCGACTGGAGTGGCGGCTTGACGTAGCGGTCGGTGCTCGCGCGCGTGCCGGCGACCCGCAGCTGTTCGAACAGGAACGCGAAGGTACGCTCAAGGTCGGCCGCGATGCTCGCGCGGATGTCCGCGGGCAGGTCCCACAGGCGACGCTTGAACGGCCCGATCGCCTTCTTGCGGCTCTTGTAGTAGAACTGCTCCTCCGTATCCCCCTTCTTCCACTCGTCTCGGCATTCGGCCTTGACCCATTCCTGCAGCTCGCGCCGCAGCTCGGCCGGGAGGCGGGGGTGATCAAAGACGAGGTTCTGGAAGTTGGTGGCGAGGTGGATCTCGATCGCTTCGCACTTGGGGAAATTTCCAAAAGCATCCGGGGGCAACGTCGAGGCCCCGTGTTGCACCGCGCCGCCCAAGCCAAATTTCTGGCGCGCGTCCGCCGAGAGCGCCTGCAGCGCGTCCAAGTCCAGCTGCACCTTGGCGATTGATCCGTCGGGGAGCACGACGCCGCCGTGGCTCGTGCCGGTCTGCACCGAGATCTTGCTGATCCCGGTGTAGTCGCCGAGCCGGCGAAGCGTCCGGACGTACCCCTCCATGAACGCCTGGAGCTCGTGGACGTCGGAGTTCTTCCCGCCGACCTCGCCGATCTCCGCGCCCACCGAGACCGTGACGCCCTCGGGCTCGCGGTCGCGGATGAACTGGGTGAGCTCGGCCGCGCGTTCGTAGTTGACGCGCTGCTGCTCGGCGAGGGTGGGCTTCGCGAGATCCACGAGGGTCGAGGTATCGACGTCGATGTTGTAGAAGCCCGCGTGCAGCTCTTCTTCGATCAGGGTGCGCAGCGCTTGCAGTTCGGCCGAGGGGTCGACGGCGTACTTCTTGGCATTGACCTGGACGTGGTCGCCCTGGATGAACAGGGGCCCCGTGAAGCCCTCGCGCAGCGCCGCCGCCGTCATCACCGCCACGTACTCGGCCGGCCGTTGCTCCGTGTAACCGATCTCGGAGCGGGCGATTTCGCAGATCACAGCGCCCACGTCGAGCCGTCGGGCCGCCCGGAACGCGGCGCGCGCGCTGTCGTAGGCGAGCACCCGGATGTTGATGGCGGGCGTCGTGAAGGCGGGGACCTCGCCCCGGCCGCGCGCCATGTAGAGGCCGTGGATCGACGCCGGGCGCACACCGGCGTGCTGGCCGATCTCCCAGATCAACCAGCGCGCTGCGTCGCGCTCCGCGGGTGGGGCGAAGACGGCCTGCCGCACGAGCTCGTCCATGGCCGCGCTCTGACGCACGGCGGGGCTCTCGAAGCGGCGCAGCTCGGCTTCTGCTGTGGGGGCCTTCACACGCTCCTCGGTCGCTGACCTCGCCGGACGAATCTAGACCCCCCCCACGTCGATCACCAGTCCGTCGTAGGCCGGCGCGATCCCGTCGGGCAGCTCGGCCGCGAGCTCGGCGTGTCGGATCGAGTGGGTGAGGTGCGTGAGGTAAGTCCGCGCCGCGCCGATCTGCTGCGCGACGACCACGGCTTCCGGAATCGACAGGTGGAGCGGGTGGGGCCGCGGCAACAGCGCGTTCAGCACCAGTACCTCGAGACCCGTGAGGTGGGCGCGCACGCTGGCCGGGACGGCTTTCGCATCCGTCAGGTAGGCGATCGGTCCAACGCGGTAGCCGAGGACGGTGTCGGAGCCGTGCGGCAGCGACACGGCGCGCACCGGTAAGCCGGCGATCTCGGTCTCCCGGTCCGGCTCGAGGGCACGGGCGATGAGCTCGGGCTTGTGGGTGCCGGCCGGCGCGGGGGTGTGGTCGAAGATGTAGCGGAAGCGACGCTCGAGTTCGGCCAGCGTCTCGGGGGCGCCGTACACGTCGAGCGCCGCCCCCTGGCGGACGGAGATCGCCCGGAGGTCGTCGATCCCGTGCACATGATCGGCGTGCGCGTGGGTGAACAACACGGCGTCGAGCGCGCCCACGCCGGCGGCGACGAGCTGGAGGCGCAGCTCCGGCGGGGTGTCGATGAGTACGCGGCGGGGCCCTGCTTCGATCAGCGCGGCGCTGCGGGTGCGGCGGTCCCGCGGGTCGGTCGAGGTGCAGGTCCGGCAGCTGCATCCGATCTGCGGCACGCCATACGACGTCCCGGTGCCGAGGAATCGGAGTCTCACCTCACACGACCTCGACTTTGAGCAGGTTCGTGGCGCCGGAGACTTCCCAGGGCACCCCGGCCGTCATGACGATGCGGTCTCCCGCCTGGGCATAGCCCCGTTTCAGGAGCAAGTCGCGGACGACGGCCAACATGGCGTCGTAGCCGGGGACGCGGTCCACGAGGACGGGGATCACGCCCCACACGAGCGCCAATTGGCGATAGGTCGTCGCTTCGGTCGTTACGGCGACGATGGGCACCGGTGTGCGCAGCGCCGCCACTTTGCGAGCCGTGAAGCCCCCCTTGGTGAGCGTCACGATGAGCGGCGTCCGGAGCATCCGCGCTACGGCGCTCGTCCCCAGGGCGATGGCGTCGTCCACTGACACCGTCGCCCCCGGGGTCACGCGGCGCTCCTCGCGGCCCGCGCCCGGGCTCGGGCCGTGGCGCTCCATCTCGCGGATGATACGGTCCATCGCCCCGACCGACTCGAGCGGGTAGGCGCCGACGGCCGTTTCGGCCGAAAGCATGACGGCGTCCGTCCCGTCCAGGATGGCGTTCGCGACGTCGGACGCCTCGGCCCGGGTGGGGCGGGGGTGTTGCACCATCGACTCGAGCATCTGCGTCGCCGTGATCACTGGCTTCCCGTGGCGATTCGCTTCGTGGATGAGGTGCTTCTGCACGATGGGCACTTCCTCGAACGGCAGCTCGACGCCGAGATCGCCCCGGGCCACCATCACCGCGTCCGAGGCCGCGAGGATGCGCGCCAGGTCCTCAAGCGCCGTCGCCTTCTCGATCTTGGCGACGAGCTTCACCTCCGGGGGGACGAGGGCGCGGAGCTCGGCGAGGTCCTCGGCGCGGCGCACGAACGATAGAGCGAGGTAGTCCGCCCCCGCCCGGACGGCGTGCACCGCGTCCTCCCGGTCCTTCTGCGTGAGTGCCGGCGCCGACACATGCAAACCGGGGAGGTTCATCCCCTTGTTCGAGGTGAGGGTCCCGCCGTCCACGACGCGGCCCTCGACCCGCGGCGGGGTGATGCGCGTGACCTCGACCGAGAGCAGGCCGTCGTTGAGCAGGATCCGCGCCCCCGGACGGGCATCGGTGGCTAAGTCGTCGTAGGTCGTGGGGAGTTCCTTGCCGCGCGCCACTTCTTCGGGCGCAAAGACGACCAGCTCCCCCGGCTTGAGGACTCTCGGCTCGGGGAGCTTCCCCACGCGAATCCGCGGCCCTTGGAGGTCGACGAGCACGGCGATGGGGGTGTCGGCTGCATCCGCTGCCTGCCGCACCGCGGCGATCCATCCGGCGCGCAGCTCTGGCGTCCCGTGCGATGAGTTCACCCGAATCACGTTCGCGCCCGCCTCGAGGAGGCCGGCGATGCGTTCGGGGGTGCCCGTAGCGGGGCCCAGGGTGGCGACGATCTTGGTGCGACGCGTCAGGGTCGGACTCCTTCCAGGAGCGCCGCGGCCAGGGCGGGCAGGACGTCGCCGGCCCGTCCGCGGCACGTGATGTGGGCGAGGGCGGAGATCTCCGTGGGCTCCGGGTTGATCTCGATCACGGTGGCCCCCGCTCGGCGGGCGATGTGCGGGAGCTCGGCGGCGGGGTGGACGAAGCCGGACGTCCCGACGACCAGCATCACGTCGCAGTGTTCGCTCGCGTCCCACGCCGCCGTGGCGACCCCAACGGGCAGCGGCTCGCCGAACCAGACCACGTCCGGTCGGACCGGAGCGCCGCAGTCGCTGCAGCGCGGCGGCTCGCACTCGACGCGGTCCGCAGTGGGGCACGCGATCTCGTCTGCGGGGAACGGATGGCGCGCCTCTAGGCAGGAAAAGCGCTCGAGCGAACCGTGCAGCTCGAGCACCCGGCTGCTGCCCACTCGGCCGTGCAGGCCGTCGACGTTCTGCGTCACGATGACAAACTCGCGCGCGCAGCGCTCCAGCGCGACCAGCGCGTGATAGCCGGGATGGGGCACGGCAGCGCGGGCGAGCCGGCGTCGCCACGCGTACCACCCGAACACCCGGGCGGGATGGCGCCGGAACGCCGCTTCGGTCGCGAGCTCCTCAGGGTCGAACCGCGCCCACAGACCGGTTTGGGCCTCGCGGAAGGTCGGGAGCCCGCTTTCGCGCGACATGCCCGCTCCCGTGGTCACCACCACCCGTCGGCCGGACGCGAGCCGCTCGGTCGCCTGGTGGATCGCCTCGTCGGTTTTCAACATTTCAGCACATAGGCCGCAATGTGGAAAACTCGAGCGTCAGACGGTGTCGCTAGTGCGCGCAGCGCGGAGGGCACGGAGCTGTCGAGTTGCGCGAGGTAAGGGAGCACGCCCAACAGATACTGTCCAGGCCACGTCGCAGGAACGTGCGCATCGAGAAACAGCAAAGCCGGTCCATAGGCCAGTATCCCGCCGAAGAACAACCATGATTCGAAACGAGTTCGAAGT
>DATLKW010000453.1:0-1573 GCA_035538175.1 Gemmatimonadales bacterium
TGGACACCGCCCCAGTCGTAGCCCAAGTGCTGGGTGAGGTACAACTCGAGGATGCGATGACGGCGGATCATCTTGAGCGCCGCGCGACGGCCCTGCGCCGTGAGCTGGACGCCGCGGTAGGGCACGTGCTCGATCAAACCGGTCTCGGAGAGCCGCTTCACCATCCCGCTCACGGAGGGCGGGGCGACGTCGAGCATCGCGGCGATCTCGCTCGTCGAGGCGAACCCGCCCTGGCTCGAGAGATGGTAGATCGCCTTCAAATAGTCCTCGACCGAGCGCGTGAGCGGTGGAGTCGCGTCCCGCAGCGTGGCGTGCATGCCGATTCTCCCTGCCGGAACGGCGCGCCGCCGCGCGGCCTCGCTCCCGGCCTACGACGCGTTCGCGCAACAACTTCAAATGGAGTGTTAGGATAACCTAATTATGACATGCTGGCAAGCAAATATGTGGATTCTGCGAACCTAGGATTACCGCACCAGCACAAGGAAGGGTGTCAGGATGCGTTCCGTCATGCCCCAGACCACGTCGTCCCCCAAGCGATAGGCGGGGAACGTGCGCTCCACCCCACGGAGCGTGAAGGTCACGTCGCTCCGGACGTCGGGGTCCGAAAGCCGCTCGAGCGGCACCCAGAGGGCGCGGTCCACTTCTTGGTTCGTCACGAGCGCGGGCCGCGCCGCGTGACCGGGGGCGCCCGCCACGGCGAACACGAACGGTCGCACGAGCACGGGCGGCAAGGTGGGCGCCGAGGGCACAAGATCGTCGAGCGCTCCGAGGGACTGGGTGCGCTCGAGGACGACGCCCGTCTCCTCGTGGGTTTCGCGCACGGCCGTGGCGAGCAGGTCCACGTCGCTCGCTTCGCGCCGCCCGCCGGGGAGGGCCATTTGGCCCGACCAGGGATCCCCGGCCTGCTGGGCGCGTTTGATGAGCAGGAGTTCGACGCCTCGGGGCGGTGTGCCCTCGACCAAGACGAGGGCGACGGCCGCCGGCCGCGCCTCCGGAGCATTGCCCTCCCTGGGGCGCCGTTGCGCGAGGGCGGCGCGCACCTGGGCGAGGGTGATCACTCGGCGTGGCGGACGAGCCAGTGCACCACAGCCCGGAGCGCCTCGGCCGCGGGCTCAGCGGGGATTCGGAAATCCGCGGCGCTCGCGGGAGATCTCCCGCCCTGGGGCAGGCGCGTGACGGCGATTGAGGCATCGTCACACCGCTCGACGAGCGTCACGCCGCGCGGCGGGATCCCGAGCGCGCCGACCGCCCCGCGCGCCAACGCGTCGAGCACGACGTTGAGGGAGACCCTTGAGTCGGGGACGAAGGCAACGGCGGCGAACCCGGCCCGCGCAAGTCGATCGGCGAACCCCGGCAGCGGACCCCGGAGCACGACGACAGGCCGCGCGCCGCCCGCACTCGTGACCTCGGCCGACACCTCCCATCCGTCCGGACGGGCGACCGCGCCCTGGGAGGCGAGTCGGAACGACTGCTTCGCGGGAGTGGCCAGGAGGCTAGCGGTTGCGGCGCGGGAGGGGGCCGACGAACATAGTGTCCAGAAATAAAACCGTGCGCGCGATCGGAAGCCACGTCT
>DATLKW010000454.1:0-6944 GCA_035538175.1 Gemmatimonadales bacterium
CTGTTGGGGCTCGCCGAACGGCGGTTCGTGTGGCGGGTGCAGCGACGAGTCGCGCGATGAGTCGCGTGCGGGTCCCTTGGACGCACGCTACGCACGCAGGGGCGCGCCTGGCGCTCGCGCTAGTCGGATGCGGACGTGGGCGCGGCGACCGCATCGTCGTCGGGTCCAAGAACTTCACCGAGTCCGATCTGCTGGGCGAGATCGTGGCGCAGCAGATCGCGCGGCGCACCGGCCTCCCGGTCGAGCGCCGGTTTCACCTCGGCGGCACGTTCGTGTGCCACCAGGCGATCGTCTCGGGCGAAATCGCCCTGTACGTCGAGTACACCGGCACGGCGTACACGGCCGTGTTGAAGCACGCGCCCGCCGCCGACGCTGACAGCGTCTACAACGCCGTCGCGGCCGAGTATGCGCGCCGCTTCGATCTCACCTGGGGTCGACCCCTCGGCTTCAACAACACCTTCGCGATTCTGGTGCGGCGCGCCGACGCGGACCAGAACGGACTGCGCCGCATCTCGGACCTCGCGCCTCTGGCGCCGCGCTGGCACGCCGCGTTCGGCTACGAGTTTCTCGAGCGAGCCGACGGGTTCGCGGGGCTCGCGCGCACCTATGGCCTTCGCTTCGCGGCACCTCCCACCGCCATGGACTTGGGCCTCACCTACCGCGCCCTCGCCGAGCGCAAGGTGGACGTGATCGCGGGCAACTCGACCGACGGGCAGATTGCCGCCCTCGCACTCGCCCCCCTGGATGACGATCGACGGTACTTCCCGCCCTACCAGGCGGCCCCGGTGATCCGCACCGCGACGCTCCGGCGCTATCCCCAGGTAGCGCAGGCGCTCGCGGAGCTCGCGGGCCGCTTGTCCGACGCCGACATGCGGCGGCTCAACGCCCTCGCCGATGTCGAGCACCGCGACCTCGCGGTCATCGCGCGCGACTGGCTCCAGACGACCCTGCCGTGAAGGCGCGGCTCCAACTCGTGCTCGCCGCCACCTGTTTCTCGACGGCTGGGGCGGCCATCAAGTGGTCCACGTTCGGCGCCTGGCAGCTGGCGGCGCTGCGGGCCCTGATCGCGCTCGTCGCCATCCTCGCGTTCATTCCCGCCGCCCGCCGCTCCTGGGACCGTCGGGTCTGGCTCGTGGGCGTGGGGTATGCCGCCGCGGGGTTGCTCTTCGTGTTCGCCAACAAGCTCACCACGGCGGCCAATGCGGTGTTCCTCCAGGCGACGAATCCGGTGTTCGTGGCCGCGCTGGCGCCGTGGCTGCTCGGCGAGCGCGTGCGGCGCGCGGAGCTCGCCTTCATGGGGGTCCTTGGCACCGGCCTGGCGCTGCTCTTTGTGGGGGCGCACCCTCGGTTCGCCACCGCCCCCGATCCCGTCCTCGGCAACATCTTCGGGGCGGGGAGCGCCGCGGCCTGGGCCGTGACCGTGACCGGCTATCGCTGGCTCGCGCGCGCGGACGCCCACGACCCCGGTCCGATCGCGAGCGCTGCGGCGTGCGGCAACCTGATCGTGTGTCTCGCGTCCCTGCCCGGCGCCGTGCCGTTCAGCGGGGGCCGCGCCACCGATTGGCTGATCGTGGGCTACTTGGGGGTGGTGCAGTTGGGCTTGGCCTACGTGTTCCTGGCGCGCGCCCTTCCCCGCGTGTCGGCGCTCGAAGCGTCGCTATTCCTCCTCGTCGAGCCAGTGTTGAGTCCGCTGTGGGCGTGGCTCGCCCACGGGGAAACGCCGGGACCGCTCGCGCTCGTCGGGGGCGCTGTGATCCTCGGCGCGACGGCCGTCAAGTCGTGGAGCGAGACGACGGTCGCGACGGCCTGACGGAACCCCGCGCGACGGCGCGGCGCTCGGGCCGACGCCCCGCCCTCGTGGGGCGCCTCCGCGTTCGGGGCCTTGTAGATTGCAGCCCTTATGCCCGCATCCCGATCCCGCGTCGCCGTCATCTTCTTCACCATCCTGAACGACTTGATCGGGTTCGGGATCATCATCCCGATCCTTCCCTACTACGCGCAGCGCCTGGGCGCCGGCGGCCTCGGGCTGGGCGGCCTGTTGAGCGTGTTCTCGGCCATGCAGTTCGTGTCGACCGCGGTGCTCGGTCGCAGCTCGGACCGCCTGGGGCGCCGACCCATCCTGCTCGCCACGATGCTCGTCAACGCGCTCGGCTACTTGCTGTTCACGGCCGCGCATTCCTACGCCGTGCTGTTCCTCGCGCGCGTCGTCTCGGGATTCGCGGGCGGCAACATTTCGGCGGCGCAGGCCTACATGGCGGATATCACGACGCCCGCAGAGCGTTCCCGGGGGATGGGGATCATCGGCGCCGCCTTCGGGTTGGGGTTTATCATCGGTCCGGCGGTCGGCGGGCTGTCGGCGCACTACCTCGGGCTCGCGGCCCCGGGGCTCGTGGCTGCAGGCCTGTCGGTGCTGAACTTCGGCTCCGCGTACTTCGTCTTGCCGGAGTCGCTACGCCCCGAGCTCCGCACCACGCGCGAGCTCTGGGACCTCTCGCACATCGTGCGGGCCATGCGGACGCCCCGCCTCGCGCCCCTGATGCTCGCGTGGCTCGTCGCGCCCTTTGCGTTCGCCGGCTACTCGGTGGCGCTGCCCCTCTGGGCGAACGCGACCTTCGGCTGGCGGGAGCAGCAGCTCGGCTGGTTCTTCACGGTGATCGGCGTCAACGCCGCCGTCGTCCAAGGGTACGGGTACGGTAAGCTCGCGCGCCGCTTCGGCGACCGCGCGCTGCTCATCGCTGGCGGGTTCGGCATGGCGCTCGCCATCAGCGTGGTCCCCGCGGTGCGCTCCAGCGCGGCGTTGTACGCGTGGACGGCGGCCCTCGCCTTTTCCAACAGCCTGTTCGGCCCCGCCGCCACGGGCCTCGTGTCGGTGTTCGCCGAGCCCAACGAGCAGGGCACGGTGCTCGGCGCGGCCCAGGCCCTGGGGGCGCTCGGGCGCTTGCTCGGCCCGCTCGTCATGGGACGCGTGTACGACGCGGCGCCCGCCGCCGCGTTCCTCGTGGCGGGGGCAGCGATGACCGCGAGCGGCGCCGTGACATTCCGGGTCGCGCGTGTGGGACCGCGGGCCGGCGACGCCACCGACGGGAGTCCGTCGGGCTAAGCTGGGGCCGCAGAGAGGATGGGGCGAATTCGCCCGTCAACCGGCCCGAGCGCGTCTGCCTAGCCGTTCTGCTTCCCGGCGGTTCATATTCTCCCTGTCCCTTGCCGGAGTTGACCGCGCCTATGCGCGTATACAAGACGCCGGAGATCCGCAACGTGGTCGTCGTGGGTCACGGCGCGAGCGGGAAAACCTCCCTAGTCGATGCCCTCGCGTTCGTGGCCGGCACGAGCAAACGCCATGGCTCCGTGAAAGACGGCACCGCCCTCACCGACTACACTCCCGACGAAATCGAACGCAAGTACTCAATCAACCTCGCCCTCGGCGTCGCGGAATGGATGGACGTCAAGCTCAACCTGATCGACACCCCCGGCTACCTCGACTTTACGGGTGAGGCGCTCGCGGGCGTGTCCGCGGCCGACGGCGCGGTGGTCGTGCTCTCCGCCACGGGCGGCGTCGAGGTGGGCACGGAAAAAGTCTGGGACTACTGTGAGGCTCGTGGCCTCCCCCGGCTATGCTTCGTCTCGCTCATGGACAAGGAGCACGCCGATTTCGAGCGGGTCTACCGCCAGGTCAAGGAGCGCCTGACTCCCAAGGTGATCCCCGTGGAGATCCCCGTGGGGGAAGGCCCGGCGTTTCACGGCATCATCAATCTGTTTTCGAAGAAGTGCCACCTGTACAAGAAGGGGACGAAGGCCGGGGAGTACGACGAAGTCGACGTGCCCGCCGAATACCAGGGTCGGTTCGAGCAGTACTCCAAGGAGCTCATCGAGCGCATCGCGGAGACCGACGATACGCTGCTCGAGCGCTACCTAGGCGGCGAGGAGATCGGTCGGGACGAGGCGATCGCCGCGATGAAGGTCGGCATGGCGAAGGGCGAGCTGTTCCCCCTGTTCTGCGGCGCGGCCGAGCTCACCTACGGGACGCGGGCGTTGCTTTCGAAGATCGCCGAGCTCCTGCCCGCACCCCAGGAGCGGCCG
Organism: Gemmatimonadales bacterium; assembly: GCA_035538175.1. Classification (GTDB taxonomy): domain Bacteria; phylum Gemmatimonadota; class Gemmatimonadetes; order Gemmatimonadales; family GWC2-71-9; genus AG41. The sequence continues at coordinate 4,078 of DATLKW010000454.1, forward strand.
TCCGTGACGGCGCAGAAGTGGGGGAGCGCGGAGCGCGTGACGCTGGGGGCCGAAGACGGCGGGCCGTTCGTCGCCCAGGTCTTCAAGACGATCTCGGAGCCCCACGTGGGGGACGTGACGTACTTCAGCGTGTACTCGGGGACGGTCCGAAACGGCCAGGACGTCTACAACGCGCCGCGGGAGGCCGTCGAAAAGCTCAACCACCTGTGCGTCACTGTCGGCAAGGACCGTTTTGAGATCAGCGAGCTGCACGCGGGCGACATCGGCGCGGTCGCGAAGCTGCGCGACACGCACACGAATGACACCCTTTCGGCCAAGGACCATCCGATCGTACTGCCGAAGATCCCGTTCCCCGAGCCCATCCTCACCGAGGCGATCGACGTGAAGCAGCGCGGCGAGGAGGAGAAGCTCTCGAACGGCCTGCACAAGCTGCACGAGGAAGATCCCACGTTCCAGCACGAGTACAGCGCGGAGCTCGGGCAGACGCTGATCCGGGGTCTCGGGGAGCGGCACCTGGAGATCATCGTCGGGCGCTTGGCGCGCAAATTCGGCGTGCACGCACTGATCGGCCGCCCCAAGATCGCCTACCGCGAAACGTTCCGGGGCCGAGCCGAGGGCCAAGGGAAACACAAGAAGCAAACCGGCGGCCGCGGCCAATACGGCGACTGCTGGATCCGGATCGCCCCGCTGCCGCGCGGCACCGGCTTCCAATTCGTCGACGAGATTGTTGGTGGGGTCATCCCACGGCAGTACATCCCGGCCGTGGAGCGGGGCATTCAGGAGGCGGCAGCGCGCGGGCCGGTGGCCGGCTACCCGGTCGTGGACTTCAAGGTGGAGCTGTACGACGGGTCCTACCACGACGTCGACTCGAACGAAATGTCGTTCAAGATGGCCGGCATCCTCGCCTTCCGGAACGTGAGCCCGAACTGCAAACCCGTGCTGCTCGAGCCCATCCTCGAGCTCGAGGTGTCGACCCCCGACGAATACCAGGGGGCGGTGATGGGCGATCTCTCGTCGCGTCGCGGACACATCCTCGGCACCGAGCCCGACGGGCGGCAGGTCAAGATCAAGGCGCTCGTGCCCGAAGCTGAGCTCGACCGCTACGCCACGACGCTGCACTCCCTTACCCACGGGCGCGGGACGTATCGGTCCAAGTTCCACGTGTACCAGGAGGTCCCGCCCGACGCCGCGCAGAAGGTGGCCGAGGTGCGCAAGAAAGAGCTGGAGGAGGCCAAGGCGTCGTGAGGCGTCGACTGCGCCTCTGGTTCACTTTCCAAGATCCCGTCGACCGGCGCACCTACCTGCTGCACGGCGCCGGCCTGATGCTCTTCAAGTACGGCGTGGACGCGTATCTGGTCGGAGTGTTTACGGGCCGCCTGTGGACGCCGCTCGACTACGCTAATCCCGTTTGGTCGCTGCGCGAACAGCTGTTGCAGAGCGGGCCCGCGTGGCTCGCGCCGAGCCTCGTCTGTTGGACCCTGCCATTTCTCTGGATCGGGGTCAGCATGACGGCGCGGCGCGCCGTGAATGCGGGCCGATCTCCCTGGTGGTCCCTGCTCTTCTTCGTCCCCGTCATCAACTACGCCGCGATGCTGTGGCTCGGTGCCCTGCCTGCGCGAGCCGCCGTGGCCACCACGCCCGGCGCAACCGCGCCCGCGGTCGACCCCCGCTGGAGCGCCGGGCTGAAGGCCGTCGGCGCGGCTGGCGGGATCGCCATTGTCACCGTGCTGCTCGGCGTCTACTGGCGACGCACGTACTCGACAGGGTTGTTTCTCGGCACGCCGTTCACCATCGGATACGTCAGCGCGCAGGTGTTCAACGCCCGCCAGGCGCAAAGCACAGGGCGAACGATCCACGTGGCGCTCCTGGGCGTCGCCCTTGCCGCCGGCGCGATGCTCGTGTTCGCCTTGGAGGGAGCGCTCTGCATCGCGCTCGCCTTCCCGCTCGCTGCGTTGCTGGCCATGGGCGGTGCGCTACTCGGGCGGACCATCGCGCTGCGCGGCTTAGGGCCCCCGCTCGTGGCGGGCGCGCTCTTCGCACCCCTCGTCGTGCTCGCGAATCCGCCGCAGTCCGCCCGGGCGCGCGAGGTGGTGACCGTCGTGGACGTGGATGCCCCGCCCGCCATCGTCTGGCGGCACGTGGTTCACTTCCCGGCGCTGGCGCCGGCGAATGAATGGCTGTTCCGCGTTGGTGTGGCCGCACCGGTCGCGGCGCGGATCGCGGGAGCCGGAGTGGGGGCGACGCGATACTGCGATTTCGCCACTGGTACCTTCGTCGAGCCGATCACGGTGTGGGAAGAGGGACGGCGACTCGGCTTCGACATCACGGAGCAGCCGCTGTCTATGCGCGAGTGGAGCCCCTACCGCGGCGTACGTCCACCGCACCTCGACGGATACTTCCGCGCTACCCATGGCGAGTTTCGCCTCGTCCCTCTGCCGGGCGGTCGCACTCGGCTCGAGGGTCGCACCGGCTACCGTATCGCCCTGTTCCCGCAAGCGTACTGGACCCGGCCCGCGAGCTGGCTCGTTGGCGCGATCCACGAGCGGGTGCTCCGACACATCAAGGCCTTGGCCGAGGCGAATGCTCACTCCTGACCGGGGTTCGGCGGGTGAGCGAGGGTGGCGTTACGCGAACGCGTCGCGGGCGACGTCGAGCACTGCGGCGCCCCTCAAGTGTCCCGCGCGTAGCCGTTCGAGCGCCTCGGGTGCCTGCTCGAGCGCGTACGGCTCGATCGCCGTCCGGACGGGGATCTGCGGCGCGAGCCGCAGGAAGTCCTCGCCGTCGCGGCGCGTCAGGTTGGCCACGGAGCGCACGACCCGCTCGCCCCAGAGGATCTCGTAGGGAAACGACGGGATGTCGCTCATGTG
>DATLKW010000455.1:0-10870 GCA_035538175.1 Gemmatimonadales bacterium
CTTCGTGTGCTCGCTCTCCGCGCGCACGGTGGTCTACAAGGCGCTTTTGACGGGGACCCAGCTCGAGGGCTTCTACCCGGACTTGGGCTCGCCCGACTTCGCCACGGCCCTCGCCGTGTTCCATCAGCGCTACTCCACGAACACCACGTCCAGCTGGCCGCTGGCCCAGCCGTTCCGGCTGCTCGCCCACAACGGTGAGATCAACACGCTCTGGGGTAACCGCAACGCGATGCGGGCGCGCGAGGCCGCCTTCGCTTCGGCCCTCTGGGGCGACGCAGTGGATCGGTTGAAGCCCGTGATCTGGGCCGAGGGCAGCGACTCGGCGAGCCTCGATGACGCCCTGGAACTGTTGGTGCGGTCGGGCCGGGACCCCGTGCACGCGCTCATGATGCTCGTGCCGGAGGCGCACGAGGGCGCGGTCGAGATGGAGCCAGCGGTCCGGGGCTTCTACGAGTTTCACGAGTGTCTCGTGGAGCCCTGGGACGGCCCGGCGGCGCTCGCTTTTTCGGATGGCGTCCTCGTGGGATCGGCGCTCGACCGCAACGGCTTGCGCCCCTGCCGCTACAAGATCACGCGCGATCAGTTGGTGGTGGCCGGGTCGGAGGTCGGGCTCGTGGATCTCGATCCCGCCGCGGTGACGGAAAGCGGGCGGCTCGGCCCCGGCGAGCTCCTCGTGGTGGATACCCGGCGCGGCGCGATCCTCCGCAATGCCGATGCGAAGCGGGAGGTGGCGCGGCGCCGTCCCTACGCGCGGTTTGCGGCCCGGTCGATCCAGCCGCTCCGGCCCACGGCCCCCTCGCCCGACGCGCCACCCGCCCCAGAGGCCGACGTGGTAGCGCGCCAACTCGCCTTCGGATGGAGCTTCGAGGATCTGCGCTACGTCCTCGACCCGATGGGCGCCGAGGGGCAGGACGCGGTGTGGAGCATGGGGGACGATACCCCGATCCCCCCGCTGTCGCGCGTGCCGCCCGGCCTCTACGCGTACGTGCGCCAGCGCTTCGCGCAGGTGACGAACCCGCCTATCGATCCGTTGCGGGAAACCCTCGTGATGTCGCTGCGGATGCATCTCGGTCGCCGCGGCTCGCTCTTCGCCGACGGGCCGGCGGGGCTTCGGCTCGTGCGCAACGAGCACCCGGTGCTCCTCGCCGCCGAGATGGCGGCGCTCCGCGGCGTGGCGCGCGCGCAGCTCGTCACGTTGGAGGCGACGTGGCAGAGCGCCGGCGGGCCCGACGCCCTGTGCACAGCCCTCGACGCGCTCTGTCGCGAGGCCGGCCGCGCGGCCGAGCAGGGCACGCGCATCATCGTGCTGTCGGACCGGGCGGCGGATCGCGAGCGCGCTCCCCTGCCCATGCTCCTCGCCGTCGGCGCCGTGCATCAGCACCTGCTCGGGCGCGGGCTGCGCACCCGGGTCGGCCTGGTGGCGGAGGCGGGCGACGCGTGGGACGTGCACCACTTCGCCGCGCTGATCGGGTTCGGCGCCGAAGCCGTCCACCCCTGGCTCGCGCTCGAGTCGGTGCGGCGGCGCCTCGAGGCGGAAGACGCGCCGACGCGGTTCCGGGCGGCCGCCGAGAAGGGCCTGCTCAAGATCCTCTCGAAGATGGGGATTTCGACTCTCTCGTCGTACTGTGGCGCGCAGATTTTCGAGGCCCTCGGGCTCGGGGCGGAAGTGGTCGAGCGCTGTCTCACGGGCACGGTCTCGACGATCGGCGGGATCGGGTTCGCGGAGATCGCCGAGGACGTGCTGCTGCGGCAGCGCGCCGCCTACCCGCTCGATGAGCGCCCCGGGCCGGAGGGGTTGCCGGACCACGGGCGGGTGCGGTATCGGCGGGACGGGGAGGACCACGGCTGGTCGCCACCACTCGTGCGCGCGATGCAGGCCGCGATCGCCGCCGACACGCCCGAAGCGTATGGCGGCTTCCAAGCCCGAGTCGCCGCCCGCGCGCCGGCGAGCCCACGCGACCTCCTCGCCATTCGCACGGGCGTCCCGATTCCGCTCGACGAGGTCGAGGGCGCCGACACGATCCGACGGCGGTTCATTTCGACCGCCATGTCGCTGGGCGCATTGTCGCCGGAGGCACACCGCACGCTCGCCATCGCCATGAACCGCATCGGCGCCCGCTCGAACTCGGGGGAAGGGGGCGAGGATCCCGAGGGCTACGTCCCGCTCGTGGGGGGGGACCGCGCGGACAACCGCATCAAGCAAATCGCGTCCGGGCGCTTCGGCGTCACGACCCAGTATCTCGTGCGCGCCGACGAGCTCGAGATCAAGATCGCCCAAGGCTCGAAGCCGGGCGAAGGGGGCCAGCTCCCGGGCCACAAGGTGACGGCGTTGATCGCGCGGCTCAGGCACTCAGTCCCTGGGGTGCCGCTCATCTCGCCGCCCCCGCACCACGACATCTATTCGATCGAGGACTTGGCCCAGCTGATCCACGATCTGAAGCAGGTCAACCCTCGTGCCCGGGTGGGGGTGAAGCTCGTCGCGGAGGCGGGGGTGGGCCGCGTGGCGGCCGGCGTGGCGAAAGCGTACGCCGACTACGTACTCATCTCCGGGCACAATGGCGGCACGGGGGCGTCCCCGCTGTCGTCCATCAAACACGCCGGCGCGCCGTGGGAGCTCGGGCTCGCCGAGACGCAGGCGCTCTTGCTCGAGAACGGGTTGCGGCATCGGATCGAGGTGCGCACCGACGGCGGCCTCCGCACGGGGCGCGACGTGGTGATCGCCGCGCTCCTCGGGGCGGAGACCTACGGCTTCGGCACGGCGGCGCTCGTGTCGCTCGGGTGCGCGATGGCGCGGCAGTGCCACCTGAACAGTTGCCCCACCGGGATCGCCACGCAGCGGCCGGAACTGCGGGCCAAGTTCAAGGGGACGCCCGAGCAGGTGATCGCGTACTTCACCTGGATCGCCGAGGACGTCCGCCGCCTCCTCGCCGAGCTGGGCTTCCGCTCGCTCGACGAGGTCATCGGCCGCGCGGACCTGCTCGAGCGGGTGGACCGTCCCGAGGTGCCGCGCGCCCAGATGCTCGACCTCTCGCTGCTGCTGTCGGACCCCCTGGCTGGAGGCGCGGAACCGCGGCGCCGCACGGTGGCGCGCAACGACCGGTCGGGCGTCGCGTCGCTCGACGACGACATCCTCCGGACGCTCGAACCACGCCTAGAGAGCGGGCGCTCGTTCGCCGGCGTCTACGATATCGGCAATCATCACCTCACGGTCGGGGCCCGGATCGCGGGCCGGATCGCCGAGCGCTTCGGGCCGAGTGGCCTCGCCTCCGGCGCGATCCGCCTGCGGTTCCGGGGGAGCGCAGGCCAGAGCTTTGGCGCGTTCGCCGTGTCCGGCATGCGCCTGGAGCTCGAGGGCGAGGCCAACGACTACGTGGGGAAGGGCCTGTCGGGGGGCGAGATCGCCATCCGGCCGTTCCGCGAGTCCGGCCCGACGGCCGAGCCGCAGGTCATTCTCGGCAACACGGCGCTGTACGGTGCGACCTCCGGGCGGTTCTTCGCCGCAGGACGCGCGGGTGACCGCTTCGGCGTCCGGAACTCCGGGGCCGTCGCCGTGATCGAGGGCGCGGGCGCCCACTGCTGCGAGTACATGACGGCGGGCGTGGTGGCCGTACTCGGCCCCGTGGGCCGAAACTGCGCCGCCGGGATGTCGAACGGCGTGCTGTACGTGCTCGACGACACCGACACCTTCTTGGCGCGCTGCAACAGCGACATGGTCACGGTGCGCGGCCTCGAGGCGTCCGACGAGCACGCCTTACTCGCGCTGATCCGCGAACACGTGGCGGCAACGGGAAGCCTCCGGGGCCGTGTCATTCTTGATGCCTGGGAGCGCTACCGCGATCTGTTCCGGAAGGTGGTGCCCCACTCCACCCCGACCGTCGCCGCGACGCCGGCCGAGCCCGCGGAGCCGGCGCCGCCGACACCCGCCGCCGTGTAGCGAGCGGAGCGCCTCGGGACCGCGCGCTCAGCCGTCGCACCCGTCAATTGACAGGACCGGCGCCTCGGGGTTACTTAGAGCATCATGCTGCGCGTGCGCACTCACCATCGGCATCACCATCACCACCCGATTAACCGGGGGAAGCCGGAGGCGCACGCAAGGTAGCGGGTAACTCGTAGAGCCTTGAACGATCGCCGACGCCGGCCCCCGGGAGCGGGGGGCCGGCGTTTTGCTTTTCGCACGCCTCGCCATCCTCGCCCGAGGACCCCGTTCGGCCAACACCGGAGCCCGACAGATGACTCGACCAACGCTGTCGCCCGCGCGGCTTCGCCTGGCGCTGCCGAAGGGGCGGATGGAGGAGGGGGTGCTTGCCCTGCTCGCCGACGCCGGCATTCGCATCCGGCCGAGCGCCCGGGGCTATCGACCGGACGTGTCTCTTCCCGACACCGAAGCGAAGACGCTGAAGGCGCAGAACATCGTGGAGATGCTGATGCTCGGCACCCGCGACGTCGGGTTCGCGGGCGCGGACTGGGTGGCGGAGCTCTCGGCCGATGTGGTGGAGCTGCTCGATACCGGCCTCGACCCAGTCCGCGTCGTCGCGGCCGCGCCCGCCGCGTTGCTCGAAGGCGGCCGGCTTCCCGAGCGCCCCCTCGTGGTGGCGTCCGAGTACGACCGGCTCGCGCGTGGCTGGATCGCCGAGCGCGGGCTCTCCGCCGAGGTCGTGCGGTCCTACGGGGCTACTGAGGTGTTTCCGCCGGAGGACGCCGACGTCATCGTAGACAACACGGCGAGCGGTGGGACGCTCGCAGCCAACGATCTCGTGGTGGTGGACGAGGTGATGCGATCCTCGACGCGTCTGTACGCGAGCCCTGCGGCGCTCGCAGAAGGCCCCCGGCGCCGGCGGATCGAGGACCTCGTCCTCCTCTTGAACTCGGTCCTCGTCGCGCGGCGGCGCGTCATGCTCGAGGTGAACGCCTCGGCCGAACGCCTGGCGGCCGTGGTGGCCGTGCTGCCCGCGATGCGGCAAGCGACGGTCGCTCCGCTGTTCGGCAACGGCGGATACGCCGTGAAGGCGGCGGTGCCGCGGGACGCCCTCCCCCACCTGATCCTCGCGGTGAAGGCGGCGGGCGGCACCGACGTGGTCGTGTCCACGCTCGCGCAGATCGTCCCATGACGACCCCCCCGCCTGCGGCGGGACCGCGGTCCCGGCTCGAGCCCGAGCGCGCGTATCGCCGTCCCACGGCCGCCGGTGCCCGCCCGCTGCGATTGGACAGCAACGAGGGCCTGTTGCCATCGTCCGCCGTCCTCGCCCCGCTCGCGCAAGCGGATCCGGAGCTGCTGCGCCGCTACCCCGACGTGTCCGCCCTCGAGACCGCGTTGGCAGCGCGCGTCGCGGTAGCACCCGAGCGCCTGACGGTGACCGCCGGCGCCGACGACGCGATCGATCGCGCGTGCCGCGCCTTTCTCGAGCCCGGCCGCGGGATGCTCGTCCCCGACCCCTGCTTCGACATGTTCGAGCGGTGCGCAGCGTTGGCGTGGGGCGCGTCCGTGCAGGTGCCTTGGCGGGGCGGCCGGTTTCCGCTCGAAGGATTCCTCGCCGGGCTCGACCAGCGAATCGCCGTGGTCGTCGTCGTCTCACCCCACAATCCGACCGGGGCCGTCGCGCGGCTCGGCGATGTGCGTCGGCTCGCCACTGCGGCCCCGACCGCGCTCGTGCTCCTCGACCATGTCTACGTGGAGTACGCCGACGAAGATCTCACGTCGGCGGTGCTCGACCTGCCGAACGTCCTCGTGCTCCGGACGCTGTCCAAAGCCTGGGGGTTGGCCGGTTGCCGCGTAGGGTACGCGGTCGGGAGCCCCTACGTGATCGGCGTCCTGCGCGCGGCGGGCGCCCCCTATGCGGTGGCCGCGCCATCGGTCGCGCTCGCCCTGGCGCAGCTCGAGCGTGGGACGGACTCGCTGCGCGCCCATGTCGCGCGGATTCGCGAAGAGCGGGGCCTCTTGATGGCGCGGCTCGCGGCGCGTGGACTCGCGCCCGAGCCGTCGCAGGGCAATTTCGTGTACGTCGACTGCGGGACGCAGGCCCGGGCCATCCGAGCGGGCCTCGCCGCGCAGGGCGTCTCGGTGCGCGAGTTTCCCCGGTGCCCCGGGCTCGAGACCGGGCTCCGCATCACGCTGCCGGGCGACCCGCGCGACTTCGAACGGCTCTGCGCGGCGCTCGACGCCGTGCTCGAGCGGCCTGAGGTTGGGCCATGACGACGCGCGCGGCGAGGATCACCCGCACCACGCGGGAAACGGCGATCACCGTGACGCTGGACCTGGACGGCGTGGGTCGGGCCGCGGTGAAAACGGGCATCGGGTTCCTCGACCACCTGTTCGAAGGCCTCTCCCGTCACGCCCGCTTCGACCTCGCGCTCGCCTGTGAGGGCGACCGCCACGTCGACGATCACCACAGCGCCGAAGACTGTGCCTTGACCGTGGGCGAAGCGCTGGACCGCGCGTTGGGCGACCGGCGCGGCCTGACGCGGTTTGGCTGGGCCTACGCGCCCCTCGACGAGGCGCTCGCCCGCGCGGTAGTAGATCTGTCGGGTCGCCCCTACGCGGACATCACGCTCGGCCTCGCGCGCGAGGCGATCGGGGCGCTCGCCTGCGAGAACATCCCGCACGTGCTGCGCTCGCTCGCCCTCACCGGGCGATTCACCCTCCACGTCGACGTGCTGAAGGGCGAGAACGACCACCATCGCGCCGAGGCGGCCTTCAAAGCCACCGCGCTCGCGCTGAAGCAGGCCGTGGCCTGCTCGGGATTCGACGACGTTCCGTCGACCAAAGGCACCCTCGGGAGTGCGGCTGAGAGTGGGGGTGGGGGCTCGCGCGATGGCTGACGTCGTGATCGTGGACTCCGGCGTGGCGAACCTCGCGTCGATCGCGAGCGGCCTGCGGCGGCTCGGAGCGAGCGTCGTCGTGTCGACGGACGCCGACGTGGTGCGGGCCGCGTCGCGCCTCGTGCTGCCGGGCGTAGGCGCGTTCGGTGCAGGCATCGCCGCGGTGCGCGCCCGGGGACTCGATCGAGCGGTGTTGGAGGCGGTCGACCGCGGTACGCCTCTCCTCGCCGTTTGTCTCGGCATGCAGCTCCTCTGCACGACAAGCGAAGAATCGCCCGGCATCGCGGGCCTCGGCTTGATTCGGGGCGCGTGCCGTCGGCTCCCGTCCGGCGAGCGCGTCCCCCACCTCGGCTGGAACAGCGTCGCCCCCCAGGCGGACGGGGGCGTCGTCGCGGCCGGGGTAGCGGCGTTCGCGAACTCCTATGCGTTGCGCCAGGCCCCGCCGGGGTGGAGCCCTTCGTGGACGACGCACGGCACGCCCTTCGTCGCGGCGCTCGAGCGAGAGCGGGCGCTCGCCTGCCAGTTCCACCCCGAGCTATCGGGAGCGTATGGCGCGGCGCTGCTGGGACGCTGGCTCACAGGGACGCGGGCGAGTGCTGCGCCGGCGGCCCCGCCCGCCACCGCTCCGGGGCTCTTCCTGCGCGTCGTGCCTTGTCTCGATGTGAGGGATGGGCGCGTCGTGAAGGGGGTCCGGTTCCAGCACCTGCGCGACGCCGGCGATCCCGCCACGCGCGCCGCCCGCTACGAAGCCGAGGGAGCGGACGAGATCGTGCTGCTGGACGTCGCGGCCTCGCCCGAAGGGCGGGCCACGCAGCTCGACACCGTGGCGCGGGTGCGCGCGGCCATCGGCATTCCGCTCACCGTGGGCGGCGGGGCGCGCACGGTGGACGATGCGCGCCGGCTGCTCGGGGCCGGGGCCGACAAGGTGAGCCTGAATACGGCGGCGGTCGCGCGGCCCGCCCTCCTCAGCGAGCTCGCCACCGCTTTCGGAAGCCAGTGCGTCGTGCTCGCGATCGATGCGCGGCGCGCCGCCGGGCGCTGGCAGGCCCTGACCCATGGCGGGCGGCGTCCCGGCCGGCCCGACGCCGTGGCCTGGGCCCGGGAAGGCGCCACGCGCGGTGCGGGGGAGATTCTCCTGACGAGCTGGGACCGCGACGGGACGCGCGCCGGCCCCGACCTCGAGCTGCTGCGGGCGGTGCTCGGGGCGGTGCGCGTGCCGGTGATCGCCTCGGGAGGCGTCGGGGAGCGCGCGCACGTGGCGGATGCCTTTCGAGCCGGTGCGGGCGCCGTGCTCGCCGCCTCCGTGTTCCATGACGGGGACGACACCGTAACGGGCGTCAAGGCCGATTTGGCCCGGCGCGGAATCCGGGTGCGACCGTGATCGTCCCCAGCATCGATTTGATGAACGGCCGCGCCGTCCAGTTGCGGGGCGGGCGCGAGGTCGTGCTCGACGGCGGGGACCCGCTCGCACGGCTCGAGGCGTTTGCCGTGGCCGGCGAGGTGGCGGTCGTCGATTTGGACGCCGCGCTCGGCCAAGGGTCGAACGCCGAGCTGATCCGCGCCATGGTGCGCCGCGCGCCGTGCCGTGTCGGCGGCGGGATCCGCGACCTCGCGGCGGCGCGAGCCTGGCTCGACGCCGGGGCTACAAGAGTCGTCCTCGGAACGGCGGCCCGACCCGAGCTCTGCGCCGCGCTGCCACGCGAGCGAGTGATCGCCGCGGTGGACGCCCGTCGGGGCGCGGTGGTCGTGGAGGGGTGGCGGACCGAGACCGGCGTGCCCGTGCTCGAGCGGATCCGCGAGCTCACGCCCTTCGTGGGCGGGTTTCTGTTCACGCAGGTCGAACACGAGGGCGCGATGGGCGGGTTCGACTTCGAGGCGGTGGCCGCCGCCGCGCGCGTCGCTCAGGGCACCCGCCTCACGGCGGCGGGTGGCATCACGACCGCCCAGGAGATCGCCGCGCTCGACCGCATCGGCGTGGACGCCCAGGTTGGGATGGCCCTCTATGCGGGCCGGTTACAGCTGGCCGACGCGGTCGCGGCGCCGCTGGCGACGCCACTCGCAGGAGGCGTATGGCCGACCATCGTGTGCGACGACGAGGGCCGGGCCCTTGGGCTCGCCTGGAGCACGCGCGCCTCGCTCGCCCGCGCCGTCGCAGAGCGCCGGGGCGTCTACTGGTCGCGCTCGCGCCAAACGCTCTGGGTGAAGGGCGAGACGTCCGGGAACACACAAGACCTCCTCCGCGTCGACTTGGACTGTGACCGCGACGCGCTGCGCTTCACGGTGCGCCAGCACGGGGTGGGGTTCTGCCATCTCGCGCAGCGCGCCTGCTGGCCCGCCGAGTTCGGTCCCGCGGACTTGGAACGCACCATCGCCGATCGCCTGGCGCACCCCGACCCGGCTTCGCGCACGACGACGCTCCTGCGCGACGCCGGGCTCCTCGCCGCCAAGCTCGCGGAGGAAGCCGGCGAGCTCGGTCGGGCCGAGACGCCGGCCGAGGTCGTGCACGAAACCGCCGACCTACTCTATTTCACGCTCGTCGCGCTGGCACGCGGGGGCGGCTCGCTCGCCGAAGTCCGGGCCGAGCTGGCGCGCCGCCACGGGGCCGTCTCGCGGCGACCGGTCGCGACCAAGCCCCCCTCGCCATTCCCTCCTCCTCCCGCGCCGCGCACCCACCCCGCGTGAGCGCCAGCCCTCTGCTCAACCGGCGCACGGTCGCCGATCTGCTCCCTGGCCGCCGCTCGGGACCCGACCCCACCGCGCTCGCGAGCGTGGCGCCGATCGTGGCCGACGTGCGGACGCGCGGCGAGGAGGCGGTGCGGGAGTATGCCGAACGGTTCGGCGACGTCCCCCCCGGGGCGCCACTCGTCTACGAGCCGACGGCGCTCCGTCGTGCGCTCGCGGGGCTCGCGGCAGAAGAGCGACAGCGGCTCGAGCGCGTCGCTCGCCGGATCCGCGACTTCGCCGCAGCGCAGCGCGCCGCTCTCTCGATCGTCCGCGTCAACGTCCCGGGGGGAGTGGCCGAGCACCAGATCGCGGCCGTTGAGCGAGCTGGCTGCTACGCCCCCGGAGGGCGCTATCCCCTGCCGTCCACCGTCCTCATGACCGCTGTCACCGCCCGAGTGGCGGGAGTGCGGGAAGTCTGGGTCGCGAGCCCGCGGCCCGGACCCCTGACCCTCGCCGCCGCGGCCGTGGCAGGGGCCGATGGGCTCCTTGCCGGAGGGGGCGCGCAGGCGATCGCCGCGCTCGCCTACGGCGCGGGGCCGGTGCCCCCCGCGGACGTTGTCGTCGGGCCGGGGAACCGATACGTGGCCGCCGCCAAGCAGCTCGTCGCTGGGGTGGTCGCGATCGACACGCTCGCGGGTCCGTCCGAGCTCGTGGTGTTCGCCGACGCGAGCGCCGACGAGGAGCTCGTCGCCGCCGACCTCCTCGCGCAGGCTGAGCACGACCCCCACGCCGTCCCCCTACTGGTCACCCTGGACGCCGGTTTCGCCGCGCGCGTCGCACAGGCGCTCGAGCGGCAGCTCGACGGCCTCCCCACCGCGGCGGTCGCGCGGGCGGCGCTGACGAACGGCGGGGTGATCCTGGTCGAGAGCGTGGACGAGGGGATCGCCGCGTGCGATGCACTCGCCCCCGAGCACGTGCAGCTCGAGCTACGGGATGCGGCGGCGGTCGCCGCTCGGCTCGCGCACTACGGCGCGCTGTTCGTCGGGCCGGGCGGCGCGGAAGTGCTCGGTGACTATGGCGCCGGGCCGAATCACGTGCTCCCCACGAGCGGCACCGCCCGCTCGAGCGGCGGCCTCTCGGTTTACACGTTCCTGCGCGTCCGCACCACGCTGCGCATCGACGATCGAGACGCGGCCCGTGCCCTCATCGAGGACGCGGTCTGGCTCGGCCGCGCCGAGGGCCTCGAGGCGCACGCGCGCGCCGCCGCACGGCGGCTTCAAGCGCCCGCTCGCGCGTCCCGACCGACACGCTAGGCCCCGACGGCCGGGCGACCGCGGCGCTTCTGCCGAGCGCCAGCTTGCGCCCACGCTGCCGCCGCGTAAGATTCGGC
>DATLKW010000456.1:0-3264 GCA_035538175.1 Gemmatimonadales bacterium
GGATACGCGGCGGTGTTTCTGGTCGTGACGCACCTCTTCGTCATCTTGTACGAGGAGCCGGCGCTGCGGCGGACGTTCGGCGCGGATTACGACGCGTATTGTCAACGCATCCGGCGCTGGTGGCCCACGATTCCGAAGGCCTGAGCGCCCTGGGACGGCTTGCATCTGCTCGTACGGAACGCGGCGGGGGTGCCGATCGACGCCGCGTGCCCCGTCACTCGTAACGCAGCGACTCGATGGGATCGACGGCCGCGGCACGGCGCGCGGGTAGGATACCGGCGAGGAGCCCCACGCCGATCAGGATGCCGACGCATAACAGGGTGATGGGCCACGAGAGCGTCGGGCTCAGGATGTACTGCATCGCCGGGTTGCCCGCGGTCGGGATGGCGGCGACGCCTAGCACGATCAGGGTCGCGACCGTCAGCCCTGCGAGTCCGCCCGACAGCGCGATGAGCATGGCCTCGAACATGAATTGCGCCATGATGTGCCGACGGCGGGCGCCGAGCGCGAGCTTGATGCCGATCTCTTGCGTCCGCTCCTTCACGACGACGTACATGATGTTCGCCACGCCGACGCCGGCGATTACCAGCGTGAACGCCCCCACCAAGCCCATGAAGATCTGAATCCCCAGGCCCACGGCCAGGTTCTCCTTCTCGCCCTCGATGAAGTCCCAGATGCCGAGGGCGCGGACGTCGGTGGGGTCGAAGCGGTATCTCCGTCCCAGGACGTCGTAGAGGGCCGTCTTCACGAACGGTCCCCGGGACGCGTCGTGCGGCTGGATGATGAGGTGGTTCACGAAGCGATTGCCGAAGACGGTCTTAAACGTCGAGAACGGGATGACGCCGCGGTCGGCGTCCGGGCCGTTGTTGCTCGAGTCTTGGAACTTCTTCTTGAGCACCCCGACCACGAGGAACGGCAAGCCATCGAGGACGACGGTCTTGCCGACGGCGTTGACGCCCTTGCCGAAGATCCGATCCGCGAGCTTGTTGCCGAGAAACAGCACGCGCCGCTTTTGCACGACGTCGCTCGCGTTGATGAAGCGCCCACCCGTCGCGGGCTCCATGTGGCGCATGCTTTCGTGCTCGGGCCCGACGCCCTCCAAGAAGGCGTTGGTGCGCGTCTTGCCGATCTGAAACGCGGTGCCCCAACGCCCGTACGAGAGGCTCCCTCGATCGACGTCCGGGATCGCGCGTGTCAGGAGCTCTAGATCCTCCTCCACGAGTCGGATGTGGCGTCCTTCGCCCAGACCGGCGAACGCCTTGCTCGTCTCCCCGCCATAGATCATGAAGATCCGCTCGCCGGCGCCGAGCAGGCCGTCGCGGATGGTGCGCTTCAAGCCCTCCCCGAACGCGAGCAGCAGCACGACCGCGAGCGTGCCCCACGCCACGGCAAAGAACGTGAGGAAGGCGCGCGTGCGCTGCAGCTTCAGATCGCCGATGAATTCTTCGAGGAGGATAAAGACCATGGCGAGCGGGGGAACGTCAGGTCCGCAGCGCTTCGACGGGGTCCAGTGCGGCGGCGCGTCGTGCGGGCATGAGGCCCGCCGCAAAGGCGACTGCGGCAAGCAACACGAGCGTCGCCACGAGCACCGCGGGAGAGATGGTCGGGACGCCCACGAACTCCTTGATGGGCAGCCCGCCAAGCGCGACCACGAGCCCGAATGACAGGAGCAACCCGAGGGCCGCGCCCAGGGAAACGATCAGCAGGGCCTCGGTGAAGAACTGGCGCAGGATGTCGACCCGGGTCGCCCCGACGGCGCGGCGAATGCCAATTTCGCGGGTCCGCTCGCGCACGACGATGTACATGATGTTGGCGACGCCGATACCGCCGACGAGCAACGTGAACGTGCCCACGATTCCGAAGAAGACGTGGAAGGCCACGAACATGTTCTCGAACCGCGTTTCCCACTCGCTCGTGTCCCAGAAGGCGAGCGCATCCTTGTCCGTGGGATCGAACCTGTAGCGACGCCCCAGCGTCTCGTACAACCGGTGCTCAATGACCTTAGTGAGCTCCGGGCTTTTGGCGCGGTACACGATATTGCTGAGGAAACGATCGCCGAACAACGCATAATAGGTCGTCGCGGGGATGAACACGCGGTCCTTGTCACGCTCTCCGTACGATGAGTTCTGGAGCTTGGGGCGCATGACGCCAATGACGGTGAAGGGCGCGTCGCCCAAGAGCACCTGCTGGCCCACGGGGTCATCGTGCTGGAACAAGAGCGTGGCCAGCTCGTCCCCGAGGACGGCGACGCGGCGTCGCTCGGCGAAGTCGCGATCGTTAATGAAGCGGCCGCCGGCATCGGCAATGATGTTGCGCATGATGCCGTAGGAGGGAGCGATGCCGGTCACGGCGGGGGAGGCGGCCTTGATGCCCCGGCGCAGCCGCGCGTTGCGCGACATGTACTCGGGGCTGATGTACTCGATCTCGGGCACGTCGCGGGTGAGGGTCTGCGCGTCCTCCGCGAGCAGCCGGATCGAGCGACCGTCCGGGAACCCTGCGAATGGTTTCGTCGTGCGCCCACCCCAGAGAATGACGATGCGGTCCCCCAGGCCATGGAACCGTTTCGTCGTCTGGCGCTCGAGGCCCACCCCGAACGCCAAGAGCACCACCACGGCGACCGTCCCCCAGGCAATCCCGAGGACGGTGAGGGCGGTGCGGAGTTTTTGGGCTTGAAGATCGGCGAGGAATTCGCGCCACACGTCAGCTGATCTCGCGCGGGGGCGGCTCGACGATGGAGTCCCCGACCTGCAGACCCTGGAGCACCTCGATATTGATGGCGTCGGACAGGCCGGTCTTGATGCTGCGCTCGTGCGTTTGGCCGTCCGCCGACCGGAGGGTGACGAAGCTCGAGTCGTTGCGGTGGGTGATCAGCCGCTCCGGGATGTAGAGCACGCTGTCACGGCGCGCGATGATCACCTCCGCGTTGGCCGAGTAGCCAGCCCGGAGCGTCGTTTCGCCGACTTCGGTCAGGGTGATCTCGATCGGAAAGACCGTCGCTTGCTCCTGCTTGTGCGCCTTGAGCCAGATCTTTTGGAGGCGGCCCTTCACGCTGGCATTCGGCAGGGCGCCGATCTTGATCGTCACCGGCATGCCCTCCCTGAGCCGACCGACGTCGATCTCGTCCACGGTGCCCCGGAAGAGCAGATCGCGCATCGCCGCCATGCGCATCAGGACGGTGCCCCCTTGATATGGTGTGAGCGGCACGACGGGATCGCCGATCTCGACGGAATCGTCGAGGATGTACCCGTCGATCGGCGCCCGGAC